>NZ_JAAHHE010000999.1:0-1031 GCF_010692525.1 Moorena sp. SIO3B2 | reverse complement strand
GTGGGATGGCTCACCAATGGCAGGATTGTCCAATTGGTCGCCCCAAGGCAGTCAATGAGCAGTATTTAGACCGTTTGAAAGAACTGATTAACCAGAGTCCCCGGGATTATGGTTATTCCTTTCGCCGCTGGACAGTGAATTGGTTGAACAAACATCTGGCAAAAGAATTCGGGATTGAACTGAGCAATCGCCACCTGCAACGATTGCTCAAGGACATGGGATTATCGACTATACCAAAACGGACAGAGGTTAAATCCCCTAGGGGACGGGAAAAGGATGGTCACAGCATCTTAATTTCTGACCTGAAATCCGCTAATGACTCCGAGTCCAATGGTTTTTGGCTATTCAATCCCAGCAACATGGCATGAGATTATGGTTCGACATACATCCACATCTAATCCACTGATTTCCCCTCAGCAGCTCGCCCATACTCTAGGGCATTCTCTTTCAGAACCAGAACTATCACGCTGTCTCAAACAAATCAAATATCGCGAGCCAACGGTCGGTCAATTTTGGCAGTCAACAGACGCCGAGGCTGGGGTCTATATTGTGATTTCCGGAAAGGTCAGACTGATTAATAGCGCCGGGGAGTTAATTACCAATCTAGAAGCCGGAGCTTCCTTTGGGGAGTGTACTTTCTTTCCAGAGGAGTCTTTTGAGTGCTACTCAGCCAGAGCTTCCCTCAAAACCAAGCTTTGTTATCTAACTCCGGAACTGTTATTTCCCCTAATTAGCAAACATCCCCAAATCCGCGAACATTTTTATCGTCAGGCCCAAGGGCAAAATTCCCTGCTGATGCCGTCGGAGAGTCCTTTGGCAGAAGCCGAGAAAGGGAGAGTGGGGGAAGTAGAAAGAGTAGCGGAGAAGAAAGACATCCCCACCTCAGGAGACGAAAAGCCCAAGCAAACCATTAGCAAAGCTTACTTTCCTAGCCCTACTCAAAAAGTTGGTCATTTGTGGCAGCGAGTGATCCGGCGCTATCCGTTTTTTGCCCAACAGAGTGGTTCTGACTGTGGTGCTGCCTGTCTGGT
>NZ_JAAHHE010000998.1:0-1032 GCF_010692525.1 Moorena sp. SIO3B2 | reverse complement strand
TGACGGACGTTATATAAACCCACGTTGAACATATTCTTGCTCAAATGACACATTTGCCTGAGAGCCAAAATCTGTTGCCTGTCTAAACGAAGATTATTAACTTGAGTTAGCATCGACCCTTCCGCTATCAATATAGATATTATAGCGGAAATCCTGGAAAAATGCAACAGATCTTGAAGTTACCGTAAGAATAAAGAACGCACTACTGCTGCTGATCCAACCAAACCACTAAATCCGTTGCTGTCTCAAAATCCAACAACGCTTCACTCAATTCCTCCAATCGAGTAATGGATAATCCCTCAATCTTCTGTTGGAGCACAGGGTCAAGTAAACCTAACCTCAGGGTTAGTAAACGCATCACAATGAATCGGGCTTCCTCCTGCTTGCCGCGCTGGCGTCCCTTTTGGATAATATCTTGATAGGTGACTGATTCTTCCATAATTTCCTCGGATAACAATCGACGCACTAAATCTTTCTCAAACCGTAAACCAGCCAGCACATCCACACAGGCCGCTAGATTTCCCCGTAATGGTTTTTCTTCAATTCTATCCACTTCCACAACCACTTGCTCTAACAATCGATTAGGGTTATTGCTCTTAGCTAAAGTTGCCAAGGGTAACAGAGCTCGATTGGCCAACAGTGGTTGAGGGTCTTGTTCCCACAGACGAATTACTCGATAACGGTGCCAGGTATTAATATCCCTAAACTCGTTATTGAATACCAGATCTGAGGTCGTAGACTTGAGAAAAATTACCACCTGCTCAATGGGACATCGGTACTTTCGTTGTAATCTGACCCAATAGTCTAACATCCGAAATGGTAATGGTGGCTCGGATTGGGGTAGGGTTTGAAATTCTAGATGCAGAATTTGGTTAGTACTTTGGAGTAGAGTTAGAGCATCAGCTTGAATTGGTTCAGCACTTAATTCGGTTTTAAGTACCTGAATATCTCTAGGTTGTTTACCCAATACCCACTGAAAAAACTCTGATGGGTATGCTTCTGATAAGTATTTGCAGATATTGTCGTAGGCCA
>NZ_JAAHHE010000997.1:0-1033 GCF_010692525.1 Moorena sp. SIO3B2 | reverse complement strand
GTTAGAGGGATTTGGTGATAATGGCTGATTGGCAGGAGATCTGATCCAGTCTTCAAAACTTGAGGAGATGACAGTACTCCCATTTTTAGGAGTAGATATTAGACTAGACTTATCAAATATTTGTTCAACATGTTGATTAGATTTTGATAAGTTTATTTTGGATGGAATATTTATATCTTCCATCCATAAGTTTAGAGATTTATTTAAAGGTTCTGCTGTCAGGGTAGCCGTTAGTTTAATAGTTATTTCAGATAGTTGATTTGCGTTTAATACCATAGGGATTTTCGTTAACTATATTGATTAAACTGCACAGTAAGATCACTAATTATGACTAGTTATCTCGACAGAGATATTACTGACTTACTTATATAGTAGTAAAGCACCCTGATTGAAATTTAGTTAATTATAGCAATTTTAAGCAATCTTAATTTAAATTTCATAAAAATTATAAAAATCAAGAAGACTCTGGCGATATTATTTACCCTGGATTTTATGTTAATCCTCTTCCGAATCTAATCATTTCGACATGAATTTATATGGCAGTTTACTTAATAGTAAATAAACCTGTATCTATACAATATTGACTCATACATGTTAGTAATTGGTTGCCATTTTGGCAAAATTTTCGGTTATGAGGAAGGAGAGGCCGTGAGCCACGCTACGCGATTGACCTTAGGTCAAGCTAAGCGAACGGAGATTCTGGAGGAGCCAGAAAATCCCGATGACCAGCAATATGTGGATCAGTAAGGGTGAATAAAACGATAACGAATCATCATACTATGAAGATATTTACAGTAACTGGTTTAACTTTGAGTAGTTTTACAAAAATATGCGATCGCGTCCAATCAAAGCATGTCTTGTGAATCCAATGGTGTCCTTTAGCTCAACCTCCTCTGACCGAAATTAAAGTCAATCATTATGATTCCAAATACTGGGAGTGATTTTCGGGATACTCTGGGGGGTCAAACCGAGGTATATTTTATAACCTATAGGTTGCACTAAATTTAAGAGGTTGACGCTTGACGCTTGACGC
>NZ_JAAHHE010000996.1:0-1035 GCF_010692525.1 Moorena sp. SIO3B2 | reverse complement strand
CATCTGTGCGTGCTATTGTTGGTTTATGGCGCTTGGGTATTATGCCAGAAGAAATTCTAAACCATCTAACTCATTTGACTCTGGCGCAAGTATTTGATGCCTTAAGTTTCTATCTTGACAATCAGGGGGAGATTAATGAATACATTGAGCAGAACCAAGTCCCTGATGAATTGGTGCATCCATCTGTAAAGTCTATCTTAGGTTGATCGTGAGGATTATTGTAGCGATTTATACTGATGAAGATGTATCAGGATTGGTTGCTACATTGTTAAAGTCTCGGGGACTAGATGTAACAACTGTTCCTGAACAAGGAACTATTGGCAAGACTGATAGAGAGCAATTGGAATTCGCAACTTCTATAGACAGAGCTCTTTTGACCCATAACCGTATTGATTTTGAACGGTTAAACCTTGAGTATATAAAAGAGGAGAAACAACATTCAGGAATTATTGTTGTGCCCCAGAAAAATGCCTATGAAGTAGCGAGACGGGTTGGCATTTTGGTGAGTATGCTGGCAATTGAGGAAATCAGAAATCAGTTGTTGTATGCGTAAATCCTCGGCGTTGCTGAATTAGAGTATGACTTTACCAAGTAGCGATTGGCCGTAGGCCACGCTACGCGATCGCATCATCACCACCAAGCCCAAATCCCAAAACCACATAACGAACCAGTGAAAAAAAAAACGCGATCGCGGTGAATCCAGCTATTAACCAACAATAGAATTAGCTTTTTCCAAGGGAGTCAGTACTTAATTCCCTAATTCCCATGACCGCTGACCGCTGACCGCTGACCGCTGACCGCTGACCGCTGACCGCTGACTGCTGACCGCTGACCGCTGACCGCTGACCGCTGACCGCTGACCGCTGACCGCTGACCGCTGACCGCTGACCGCTGACCGCTGACCGCTCACCGCTGACTGCTTAAGCTCTACAACAAACCAATGATGCTCATAGTGAATATGCTCTTATCAAAAAAGTCGCTATTGCCAGGTGCCAGGGCAAAGTCAACTACCGACCCTTTTTGCACTGTGCTGGA
>NZ_JAAHHE010000995.1:0-1042 GCF_010692525.1 Moorena sp. SIO3B2 | reverse complement strand
TTAAGGAAGATAAACTAAACCTGTTGATGGTCTCCCCTGTGAATGTTTGAAAAGGTTTTTCTAAAAACAAAAAATCATTGTTTCGATAAGGGTTATTAGCAACAGAGTACTGGAGAAAGTTACCACATCCTAATGGCTTGGTAAGGAATAACTTAAGTCTTTGGTACAATGGCAAAATAGTTGGGTTAATGTTCATGAGGTTAAATCCAAGTTCGTGTTGCAAGATAATTGATAATACCTAACAGATAATATAATGCCGATTTTTTTGACAATTTAAATCAAATTTGCAAGTTCACTATCAGACAAGATAATCTCCCCATAATCGGGAATCCAAGCTAGCCAGGTATTCTCAGATTCCCGACCTAAAATAAGAGCTTCTTCACAATGAATCGAGTTAGGGATATCAGGGGCTTTAACCCAAACTTGAGAGTCGGATTCTGCCTCAAGGTTACTTGAGTTAATCTCAATGGATTTGTCTTTAAAACCTAAGGTCGATTCAGTCTGCCTATTTTGTTTGGGCTTATAGTCTTTTGGCTTATAGCCATTTAAGCTAAGTAATTTACTCATTCTTAAATCCCCTCTTACTTGCTAATACATGTTGACTGTTTCCAAGGAAAGGAAATGATATCGTGTCCGGTTGTGCGCGATAGTGGTAAGCATTCAGCCGTCAGCTGTCAGCTGTCAGCTTAAAATAAACCTTTTTAGGGAGAATTTAATAGTTCGAGATTAATGAGAATTGAAAGTCTGGGGATTTGCCCATTAGCTTTGTGGCACAGGCTTTGGCCTTTGGCCACGCTGTGCGAACGACGCTGTGACGTAACTCAGATTAATCGAATGCTTACCTCTTTTATTCAAAAGCTGTTCGCAAAGCGTGCGCGTAGCGCATAGGCTGATGGCTGATAGCTGAATACTGACCGTTGTTTCTTTGGTAATCGATACTCCCGGACATGATATTATTTACTTTTCCAGACAAGACTCTTTAACTGGAAGCCCAACATGGCGTCCACTGGGCGCAGTATGACCAAGCAGCTTATCTCCAGGC
>NZ_JAAHHE010000994.1:0-1044 GCF_010692525.1 Moorena sp. SIO3B2 | reverse complement strand
GGAGAAACGGAAAGCTACCTTGAACACGAGCGCCGGGATTTATCCCGGCTCGCTCCACGCCCACCTAATGAATTAGGTGGCTAACTCTCGCTTGATATTTCTCTGTTTTTCCAGAAAGCAAGGCTTTAGTTGTTGATTCTCCTGCTTGTCGCAATTGTCTTCCTAGCTGTACGTTAAATAACGTTAGGGCTAGGGACTGAGCAATGATGGCCAAGAAAACACTTCCATTAGCATAGGGCAAAATACCCCAATGAAATACCGAAAATAGCCATATAGCAGGAGTCTCATAGAGAGTCATCGACCCAATCCAGAACAGGATGGGTGGTAAGAGAATCAATCCTCCTACCGCTATTACTGCACCAGCGGCTCGCTTCTGTGTTTTCATCAACAGCATTAACTGAGCAACTGTGGCGTAAATCATGATCAGACTGCTATTGAGCAACAGTGCGAAAAGGGCAGGTATCTTGTACTCATTGGCAGGCCAAAGTAATATCCACGTCAGCAACATCGCAGATGCGATCGCACAATTTATTGCCACTGCTACCACAGCGGGACTTTTGTCACCCCAGATTAAGTCAGCTATCACCCCTCCTTTTTTGCGGAAAGTCCGATCCTGATGTCGGTAACGCGCCCAATCTTGTAAGGTTTGTCGATGGGGACTCAAGGCAGCAATCAGAGCTAAAAACAGCACCACGTTGAACACCAGCAGCATCTGTGAATTCTCTTCCAAGCCATGGGTATAACCACGCCAGTTCTTGTATTGAGGGTTGAGGGCAAATCCTAAAATCACTGCTTGAAAGCTAGCGGTCAGCCAGTAACTCTGTTGTTTGTTAATCAGGGTAGCTTTAGGGTTATGGAAGCAACGATTTAGCCCTTGCCCAAACCAGTAGGTCCCAACACCGTAGTTGAGGACAATAAAACCAGCCATAGTCCAGAAACTGGCACCGATATGGATACCAAACCAGCGCAAATCTTGGAAACTACGCTCAACAGGATAAAAACTATTCGGATCAAACGAATTAGAATCAATCAGGTACGGTAAGA
>NZ_JAAHHE010000993.1:0-1045 GCF_010692525.1 Moorena sp. SIO3B2 | reverse complement strand
CTGATCTTCTGTTTCATACAGATGTTCTATCCCCTGATGGCTCAATGGCGCAACTCACTAGCCAAGACCTAGGCTTTAGCTATCGCACCTCAATCCTTCAAGGTAGCGATCGCATAGTCACCCAGGCAACATTTCAGTTAAAACCGGGTGCTGAACCAAAACAGGTGCGCTCACTGACATCGCAGCATTTGTCAAAACGACATACTACCCAACCTTACCACCTACCTAGTTGTGGCAGTGTCTTCCGCAACCCTGACCCCTATGCTGCTGGTTGGCTAATTGAACAAATTGGTCTAAAAGGCTACCAAATTGGTGGTGCTAGAATAGCCGAACGCCATGCCAACTTTATACTTAACTGTGGTGATGCTAAGGCTAGCGATATCTTCCGCATGATCCACCATATTCAGCAGCAAGTAGAAAAGCACTGGTCACTGTGGTTAGAGCCAGAAGTGAGGATTTTAGGTGATTTTACCAAAAAACTAGCAGTTGAAAGCCCTATGTCTTTAGAGCAGGGATAAAAACCAGCGAGGGGATAAATCCCCTCCTATGGTTCCAGTGGATATACCAAAACCGATCATGTTGGGGAATCAGTTCAAAGCTGATTACCAAGCTGATCACCAAGCTGATCGCCAACAGTATCAATTTTTAGTTTATGGTTGTGCTTGGCTAAACTAGAACAGAACGGGAGGAAGTTAAGTATATGACTTCAGCCCATGTATGAATAAGGACACCGGGAAGTTATTACCCTATTTCCTACTGCTTTTAAGGCCAGGAAAGGTCAAATAGCATCACAATACATACACGATAGATACACAATAGATAAAGGTTAATCACCACAGGATTTCTAATGTCAGCGCACCCCTTGCCCATAGACTGGGCTTAGCGCCAACCTGGCCAGGGGTGAAAACCGCGCTTGACGTTTGTTTTTCCTCCCCCGTAATTAGACAGGGGGTTTCTAAACAGAAAACTGACGAGCGAGAGTTAGCCACCCAATAAATTAGGTGGCCAGCGAACGCGCCCCGCGTGGCCTACGGCCAGCGCGCCG
>NZ_JAAHHE010000992.1:0-1045 GCF_010692525.1 Moorena sp. SIO3B2 | reverse complement strand
AGGAATTTTGCGATCGCACTATTGGGGATTATCACGAACAACGTAATTTCCCAGGGGTGGATGGTACCTCGAAACTTAGTGCTGCTCTCAAGTTTGGTGTGATTGGGATTCGCAGGGTTTGGCAGGCCGCTCAGAATGCTTATAATTTGAGTCGCAGTGATGAAGCTCGCCAAAGTATCCAAACTTGGCAACAGGAACTGGCTTGGCGGGAGTTTTACCAACATGCTATGTATTTCTTCCCAGAATTAGCACAAGGACCTTATCGCCAGAAATTCCAAGATTTTCCCTGGGATAATAATCCAGAATTCTTTCAAGCTTGGTGTGAGGGCAAGACTGGCTACCCGATCGTTGATGCTGCGATGAGGCAGTTAAATCAAACCGGATGGATGCATAACCGCTGTCGGATGATTGTTGCTAGTTTTCTGACTAAGGATTTGATTATTAATTGGCAGTGGGGGGAAAAGTATTTTATGCAGCGGTTATCGGATGGAGACCTTAGTGCTAATAATGGTGGTTGGCAATGGAGTGCCTCTAGTGGGATGGATCCTAAACCATTGCGAATTTTTAACCCAGCTAGTCAGGCTAAAAAGTTTGACCCGGACGGTGAGTATATTCGGGAATGGTTACCGGAGTTGAGTTCTGTGGATACGGAGTATGTGGTGAGTGGGAAGATTCCTGAAAGCGGACGCGAAATGTGTGGGTATCCAGCACCAATTGTCGATCATAATCAGCAGCAGCGTCGGTTTAAGGAATTATATAAGGAATTGCAGTGATGCCAAGGCGTTGCTTAATAATGGAATGATTTTAAGAGTAGGTGCGCGCCTCCTAGGCCGGGGAACCCGGCCTTGGGTCGCACCTGTGGAATGGGCATCAGGCGTGGAACTGGCATCTTGTGTAGAACTGGCATCTTGCCAGTTTCCTCCTTATTTTCGAGCGGGCAGGATGCCCACTCTACTCCTATTGATTCCAAGATTCAGCAATGCCAATGCCAAAGGTGGTGCGTTACGGGGCGGATGCTGTTGGCGAAATATTTCGCGAACTTACC
>NZ_JAAHHE010000991.1:0-1047 GCF_010692525.1 Moorena sp. SIO3B2 | reverse complement strand
GGAGAAACGGAAAGCTACCTTGAACACGAGCGCCGGGATTTATCCCGGCTCGCTCCACGCCCACCTAATGAATTAGGTGGCTAACTCTCGCTTGATATTTCTCTGTTTTTCCAGAAAGCAAGGCTTTGGTTGTTGATTCTCCTGCTTGTTGCAATTGTCGTCCTAGCTGTACGTTCAATAACGTTAGGGCTAGGGACTGACCAATGATGGCCAAGAAAACACTGCCATTAGCATAGGGCAAAATACCCCAATGAAATACCGAAAATAGCCATAAAGCAGCAGGAGTCTCATAGGGAGTCATCGACCCAATTGCAAACAGGATGGGGGGTAAGAGAATCAATCCTCCTACTGCTATTACTGCACCAGCAGCTCGCTTCTGTGTTTTCATCAACAGCATCAACTGAGCAACTGTGGCGTAAATCATGATAAGACTGCTATTGAGCAAGAGTGTGAACAGGGCAGGTATCTTGTACTCATTGGCAGGCCAAAGTAATATCCACGTCAGCAACATCCCAGATGCGATCGCACAATTCATTGCCACTGCCACCACAGCGGGACTTTTGTCACCCCAGATTAAGTCCGCTATCACCCCTCCTTTTTTGCGGAAAGTCCGATCCTGATGTCGGTAACGAGCCCAATCTTGTAAGGTTTGTCGATGGGGACTCAAGGCAGCAATCAGAGCTAAAAACAGCACCAGGTTGAACACCAGCAGCATCTGTGAATTCTCTTCCAAGCCATGGGTATAACCACCCCAGTTCTTGTATTGAGGGTTGAGGGCAAATCCTAAAATCACCGCTTGAAAGCTAGCGGTCAGCCAGTAACTCTGTTGTTTGTTAATCAAGGTAGCTTTAGGGTTATGGAAGCAACGATTTAGCCCTTGCCCAAACCAGTAGGTCCCAACACCGTAGTTGAGGACAATCAAACCAGCCATAGTCCAGAAACTGGCACCGATATGGATACCAAACCAGCGCAAATCTTGGAAACTACGCTCAACAGGATAAAAACTATTCGGATCAAACGAATTAGAATCAATCAGGTACGGTAAGA
>NZ_JAAHHE010000990.1:0-1047 GCF_010692525.1 Moorena sp. SIO3B2 | reverse complement strand
GTTTTTAATATGCTAAGTGCCGGTCTAGTCATGGGTTTGATGATTATTCCCTTTATTAGTTCCATTAGTGAAGATGCCATGCGAGCGGTTCCGGTAGAGTTACGGGAAGGGTCTTATGCTATGGGAGCAACTCGGTTACAGACAGCATGGAACGTTGTGTTTCCTGCTGCTATTTCCGGCATTGCCTCATCCTACATCCTAGGAACATCAAGGGCTGTAGGAGAAACCATGATTGTTGCGATCGCAGCGGGCTTACAACCCAAGATCGCTTGGAATCCCCTGGACCAAGCCGCTACAATCACTGCTTACATCGTCCAGGTAAGTCTTGGGGATTTGCCTCATGGTACTCTAGAATACCAGACCATTTTTGCGGCTGGACTAACCTTAGTCTTAATGACTCTAGTCCTAAACATCATTGGACATTTCTTAGCTAAGCGTTATCGAGAAATTTATTAGTATAGCGATTTTAAATTGGGTGAAGTACATAATGTTTTGATTTTAGTGATTATCCATCAATCCTAGTTTCACATCTAATAGTAAAACGCTATATAAATGTCACAAGAAAATTTACTTACAATTCGAGAAGATATAAATCGCCGTAAGCTTATTAATCAGATTTTTGCCATCGTTGGTTTGGTAGTTATTCTGGTCGCTATATTTATCTTGCTGGGGTTAATCATCTATATGGTAAAATCAGGGATATCCCGGATTTCACCAGAGTTTTTTACATCGTTTCCTAGTCGTAGAGCAGAAAAAGCGGGGATTATGTCGGCCTGGGTAGGCACTAGTCTGGTGATGTTAGTGACCGCCTTAGCTGCAGTGCCCATTGGTGTAGCTTCAGGAATTTATTTAGAAGAATATTCCCGAAAAAACTTGCTAGCGGATTTCATTGAAATTAATGTCACGAATTTGGCAGGAGTTCCCTCCATTGTCTATGGTTTATTAGCCTTGGGCTTATTCGTCTATGAGTTAAATTTAGGTCGAAGCATTCTCTCAGCAGGTTTGACCTTAGCGTTGTTAATTCTGCCAGTGGTGATTGTCACCACA
>NZ_JAAHHE010000099.1:0-22149 GCF_010692525.1 Moorena sp. SIO3B2 | reverse complement strand
CCCGTGTCGTTAATAAAGTAACCCGTGTATCCGTTCGCGCCCCGCGTCGGCGAAAGCCGATAGTGATGGCTGGAGTTGGTAAGAAGCCCACACTGTAATCTTCGATGAGCGTGTGGGAGTATGTCACTTTATAAACAGTTTCTAAGTCCTATTCTGTCAACATCAATAATGGAACAGCCCTTATTCACACATTTAAATTGTGAATAGGGGCGCTTTGGGGAGATGGGGAGATGGTCAGAGGGTAGACCGGCTTTTTCACAAGTGGATTGACCGTTGGTCACGCTACGGGAACGATTGGCCGTTGGCCAAGCTACGCGATTGACCGTAGGTCACGCTACTTGAGGTGGAAATTTAAATGCATCTTAGGGAACCCAAGTATAGCGTTTTTATTTGAGATGTAAACATAGGACTGCATCAATATAGGGAACAGGAAACAGAGAACAGGGAAGAGTAGGAAGGGTGCATCTCATATTTGTAAAAAAGATCGGAAGTGTGGGGCCCGGGCGCGGGGAGTGTGGGGCCCGGGCGCGGGGAGTGTAGAAATTTTCGCCCGAATTTTTGCCTAATTGCAAAACTGAGATGCACCCAGTAGGAAAGAGCTCCGAATAGTTTTTGATGTTATCAGAAAGCGATGCAGCGCGGTCATGGGGGTTCCCCCCATGACCGACTGCATCAAGACACAGCAATATTGTTTATGACCTATTGGTAAATGCTATATTGACTGAATTATCTCTTATCAAAGAATTTTTCATTAAAACTTGATTATTTTAAAGATTGAGTAAATTTTACTTGGATTAGCTCAATTTTTCCAGATTTATATGTAATATTATTCTTGGGAAATAAATCAGTCATCAACGTTAAATCGTTCTTGTCATAGCTACCAACCTAAAGCAGTAAAAGAAAAGACCTCCCTCTGGGGATAATAATCAACAATGAACTCTATCTTGAGAGAGCGCTGCTTGAGTTCGTAGCGATTTTTCTGATTAGTTACATCCATGCTTAAACTAGTTGGCTTGGATGTGTCAGATCATGGTGCTTGCGTATTAAGAGGCTCTAGATTTTAGAATTAATTGATTTGAGCCCCTTGATATTTAGATGTTCTGACTTATAGCTTTTATGGCCTTGATGAGGTATGGTTATCAACCTCAAAGTCCTCCTTACAAATGGGGACCAACGGGGAGCATCCCAATTTGGCACGTTAGCTCTTTTTAGGGGGCTGAAACCCTTGAAATATCGTTGCTTTGGGTAATATTGTTTCCAAAATGGGATGCTCCCGACCAACGGGGGATCGCTTTGTACCTCATTGAAGAGAGAATTGCTATATTAATAAATTCTCCAATACTCTCCAAACCGATGCAGTGGCTCATAGGATAAACCCCCTTTTGCCGCGCTGCATCAAGACATAGTTACAGCAAATAGTGTCGTCGCGAAAACCATCGTATTTTCCCTAACAAAGGAGTAATCAAGTTTATGTCTACTCGCCAATTGTTCAATGTCTTAACCCTATGCTCAGGTACAGTAAGTTTAGTTAGTGCCGCAACTCTTTTAAGTGCTAACCCAGCTTTGGCAATTGTCAATGGCAGTTTTGAGACTGGTGATTTCAACCCATGGGCAACCATAGGCGACACTAGTATTGAGACAGCAGAGTTTGGAAGTGGTCCAACAGATGGAGACTTCCAAGCTTTACTAACTACTGGTGTTGGCTCAGTTCCTGTCTCGGATATAGAAACATTCCTAGGATTAACAGCTGGAAGCTTAGCTACTATCCCTAATCTTCCCAATGTAGATACTCCCACAGAGGGTTCTGCAATTCAACAAACCTTCACTGCCTATGCCGGAGATATTTTGACTTTTGATTGGAACTTTCTCACGAATGAATTTACATCATCTTTGAATCCAGAAGATTTTAACGGTCTTCCCTTTGTTAATCCAGAAGTTTTTAACGATTTTTCCTTCGTCAGCATCTCTCAAATGGTAGATGGACTAGCTGACACCAACTCCCCACTATTCATAGAATCTTTGACACCTTTCTTTGAAGAGACTGGCTTTCAGAGTTTTTCTTATACCTTTGAAACCTCTGGAACCTTTAGTTTAGGATTTGGAGTCTTGGACGAGGATGATGATATTGTTGATTCTGGACTGCTGATTGACAATGTTCAGCTAACACCCGTTCCGGAACCTGCTTCAATTTTGGGCTTACTAGCATTAGGTGCTTTGGGAACAGGTGCAGCTTTCAAAAAAAAGACTGCTTAAACATATGCGCTACCCGAACAGCGTTCAGCGCTCAGCAGTCAGCAGACAAATAAATCCTTCTAATTAGTTTAAATTAATCCTCAAAAAACCCCACTGGTTTAAGACACTGGTGGGGTTAATTTATGATATAATTTGTCTACAAATTTATCAATATTTAAATGCAGCAATTAATTTATACCGTCTGGCGTACAGGTGAAAGCCTATAGAAGGCTAACCGCTTCCTACTCCCTACTCCCTACTCCCTTAATAAAATTATCCCTAGGTTTTAGTACTTATCCTGATTTCAACACAGGTTTTGAAGCTGTATACTTGACAAAACTTCAGAGAATGCTATAACACGGGTTTATGGCAGGGTTGCTCCAACTGATATATGGTAGATATCTGCTTGTTCTGATGCGCGCCTGTGGCATTTCTATCGAAACAAACTCCTTGGTGACAGGCGATATCCGTATATTGGGCAACTAACCCCATACTGTGCAACTCAAAAGTACTTAAGACTTGACGCTACAGGAAATAAACAATGAAATCAAATCCTTTGCCTCAAAAGCACTTGTCCTCACCTCAACCAATTCAGGAACACATTGATCAAGGGGTTGAACAGCAACCACAAGACCCATTACCCGAAGTAGAAACGGAAGCTGCCAGGGAAGCAACCAATACCCCCGCCAATCCCTCCCGTAAAAAGCGACCGATGTGGCCTTTTCTGTTGCTAGGTATCGGTATTATAGCATTGGGTGCGATCGCTTTCAAACAGTCCCAACCTAATCCCGAGGTATCACAAAACACCATCACAGCAGCCCCAGCTGAACCTAACCGGTTACCTGTACGAGCCACCCCAGTCAAAATTTATCCACTGCAACAGTTAGTTTTTGGCAATGGTTTCGTTTCAGCAGTGCGAGGCAAACACCTGACCTTCCAAACCTCAGGAACTATCACCTATCTCAAAAAAGTTAATGGACGGGATCTACGAGAGGGAGATTTTGTCAAAAAGGGTGAATTACTAGCAAAATTAGATGACCGCAGACTGCGAGCAGAGCTGGCACAAGCTCAAGCCCAAACTGCTGAAGCTCAGACCCAACGGGTAACAGCACAAGCAAATTTGTCTCAATCTCAAGCAAATGTAGAACAAACCAAAGCACAAGTACTCAGCGCCCAAGCCCAGTTTGAAGCAGCAAAAAATGATTTTGATTTAGCGATATCTGAATTCAAACGCCGTCTAGAACTTTTCGATGCCGGTGTAATCTCAGAGAGTGATGTTGATGTCTACAGAAATAGAGCCGAGGATGGTCAATCCCAAGTCAGAGCAGCACAAGCTCAAGTTAATGCTGCCTTGAGCAATGTCAAAGCTGCTGAAAGTCAGTTAGCATCTGCCCAGTCACAATTAACTGCTACTCAAGCCCAGATTGCTTCAGCCAAGGCTGGGCAAACTCGCTCTACCATTAGTTTAGAAGATACGGAGATTGTAGCACCCTTTGATGGAATTGTAGCCCACCTTAATATCCGAGAGGGAGACTTCTGGACAACCCAAATTTTAAACAGTGTAAACACTAGTAATTATCAGACTGTAGTCGATTCAGTGCCGATCATTGTCAATGACCCTAGCGCTTATGAAGTCGATGTCGAACTCCCGACCTTTTATGGCCCATTGGTGCAACCCGGTCAATCAGCTTATGTGGTGTTAGATCAAGACATGAGTAGTGCCTCTAGTAGAGGCATGACCCAACAGGAATTGTTTCGCCTTGCTAAAGCCCGAGGCGCAATTTTTTCAGTCAGTCCTTCGGTTAACCCTGGTGAGCGTTCTGTAAACGTGACCATCCGCCTGTACCAAGGAAGTAAGAATGTACTGGATAGGGAGCGAGTTTCTGTTTGGATTGCTGTGGAAGAAAACCCCACAGCCCTAAGTGTTCCTATTAATGCAATTGTCTACCGCGACCATAAACCCTATGTATTTGTTGTAAATCAACAAGAAAACGTCGTTCAACTGCGTCCGGTAACAGAGGGTATTAAGGGGATTTCTATGCAAGAAATTAAAAGTGGTGTTGAACCTGGCGATTTAGTTGTCACAGAAGGACTCAATCGCTTAGTTGATGGCACACCAGTTGAAGTTATTAACTAGTAAGGAATAATTTGGGCAGTTGGTAATTGGTAAGCATTCAGCGGTCAGCGGTCAGCTATCATGCAGACGTAACTCAGATTAAACAAATGGTTACCTGTTTTATTCAAAAGCACCGATTGCGCGTAGCCCATAAGCTGAATGCTAATAGCTAATAGCTAATAGCTATTAACTGAATGCTGAATGCTGAATGCTGAATGCTGAATGCTTACGGTAATTGCTAAGATGACGTTTTCCTTTGGTAGGTAATTGATGAGTAGTAAGCTGGTTTCCTCCAACTCTAAACCTGAGGTTTTACAGGATAAATTAGATCATAATGGGCATAATGGGCATAATGGGCATGATGTGCCTGATGTTAACCGAGCCTCAGGTTTAGCTAAATTCTTTTTCCTGAAAACAGTATTTGGTATTCTCTTGATCGTTTTGCTAACCTTGGGTGGATTGATGGGTTATCAGTCGATGGTCAAAGAAGCCGATCCAGATGTGGAAATTCCCATGGCGATAGTGACTACTACTTGGCCAGGGGCTGACCCAGAAACCATAGAAACTCAAGTTACCGATAAAATAGAAAAAGAACTCAAATCCCTCAAGGGATTGAAGAAAGTTGAGAGTGCTTCTTTCAACGGTTTCTCCCAGATATTAGTTGAATTTCAAGCTAATGCCAATGTTCAGGAGTCGATGGCACTGCTGCGGCAAAAAGTGGATGATGCTGAACCGGAGATTAATTCAGAGGCTGAGCAACCCAATATAGAGCAAATCTCTGCCCAAGATGTCCCAATTTTCTCGATTGCTTTATATGGTAATCTCGATCCGGCAGTGTTCAGTCGGGCGGCGGAAGATATTCAAGAAAGACTCGAAAAAGTCTCGGGTGTACGGGAGGTTAATGTAGCAGGACAACGGAAAGAAGTTATCAATGTCCAACTTATCCCCAGCCGCATGATTACTTTGGGGATTTCCCCAACAACAGTAAGTGACCGCCTCAGAGTTGCTAACCAGGATATGCCCTGGGACCAGATTGAAAATGAACAGATTGGGGCTCAGGTACGATTGTACGGTAGGTTTCGTACCTTGGAAGATTTACGTAGCTTGCCTATCACTCGTTTGGGTGGTGCTGATGGTAGGGTAGTGCGCCTCGATGAAGTTGCCTTAGTACGTCGGGATTTGGAAAGGGAAAAGACTCGTGCCTTCATTAGTTGGCAGGGTTCTGAGTTTGAACCCACCGTCAGCATGGATGTAGTGAAAGTACCAGGGTCTGACTCAATTAAGGTCATCGAAAAAACCTTAGAAGAACTGGAGTCTCTCAAGCAAGACCTCAATGTCTGGCCTTTTGGGATGGATTATCGGATTACCTACAGGCAGGACGAACAGATTCACGATGAGCAGAATAACCTGATCAGTAATGTGATTCAGGCAGTTATTGGTGTTTTTATCATCTTGTTCATTGCCCTGACCTGGCGAGAAGCCATAATTGCAGGGTTATCGATTCCTTTAACCTTTCTCGGAGCTATATTTCTGCTCTGGCTTAGTGGGTACACCCTTAACAATATGATCTTATATGGGATGGTCATAGCACTAGGATTGCTGGTGGATGTATTCATCTTAATGATGGAGGGGATGCATGATGCACTGTTTGTGGAGGGGTTAACCTTTAATCAGGCAGCCCTTAAGACTGTGAAAACCTATGCAGCACCAGCGTTTTCCGGTCAGCTCACAACCATTCTAGCTATGGCACCCCTGCTGGTAATTAGTGGCACGATGGGCAAGTTTGTACGGTTGATGCCCATCACAGCAATTATCTGTCTGTTGCTCAGTTATGCGATCGCTTTATTAATCGATATACCCTTGTCTCGCTTTGTGTTAGGTAATGTCAAAGGCGGGATGCAAAAAACCCGCATTGATAAACTAACCGAATCCGCCTCTGAATGGTTTAAAAACTGGAGTCTCAAGTTTACAGTACGTAACCGAGCAATAGCTGGTGCTTGGATTGTCGGAACTGTAGTTATTTTTATTACCTCTTTGGTTGCGGTTGCGCAATTACCAGGAACGCTTTTTCCTGATGCTGACACCCGCCCCATCAGTATCAATGTGGAATTACCCCCCACAGCCACCTTGGCAAAGTCTCAACAAGTGGCAGATGATTTAGGAGAAATTTTGCGTTCCAAGGATTATTTTGAAAGTGTCACCAAATTAGTTGGTCAAAAAAGTGCTTTAGTGGCAGAGAGTGGTCTTAAGCCGACACAGGATAACTATTTACTAGGTTTCTCAGCACTATTTACCAAAAAAAACGAGCGCGACCAGTTCTCCTATGACTATATAGATGACTTGCGAACAGAACTGAATCAGGCCATCCGTAATTATCCTGGAGCATCCCTAGTCATCAATGTTCCTGGTACTGGTGAAGGCGGAGACCCGATTGCCATTGAGCTAAAAGGCAATGACATGAACACACTGCGGCAGATTTCCGGTGAAGTCCAATTAGCACTGCGCCAGATTGATGGGACTGAAGATGTCCGTGATGGCTTGGGAGACTTGCGCAACGATATCAAACTTCGACCCAAACGGGAAGCTATGGATTTTTATGGCATCAGTGAAAATGACCTAGCCCTGCAGGGACGCTACATTATGACCGATAACGAGATTACAGACTCTGCCATTAGAGCAGGAAAAGACGACTTAGAAATTCGCCTGAGTACTGCGTGGCCCTCCCGCAATGGCGCTGTAGGTGGTCCCACTCGTCGTGATGAGTTGAGAATGATTCAACTGTTTTCATCAGACCACGGAGCAATATCGGGAGAGGCGATATTGGATATTGAGCAGAGCATGGCTCCCCTATCGATTACCCATACAGATACCGAACGCACAGTTACTGTTTATTCTAAAGCTAAAGGTCGCACTCCTGGAGAGATTTTGGCAGAGTTACAGCCAAAATTAGAGCAAATGAAGAAAACATGGTCTCCAGGTTATGATTACAAATTTGGCGGACAGGCTGAAACTCAAAGTGAGACCTTTGGTTCCGCAGTTAACATGTCCTATGTATCACTTTTCTTAGTTTTTTCGGTACTGGTGCTGCAATTTGGCTCTTTCAGCCAGCCTTTCATTATTATGCTCTCTATCCCCTTTGCTTTGATTGGCACTTTTAGTGGTTTCTCTTTGCTCGGGATACCCCTTTCGTTTCCTAGCATGATTGGGATTATTTCTCTAGTGGGGATTGTAGTTAATGATTCCATCGTGATCGTAGAAACCATGAACAAGCATCGTTCAAGTGGAATGAAAGTGCGACAAGCTGCAGCTCATGGTGCTTCTGACCGACTGCGCCCGGTACTCACCACCAGTATTACCACCATGGTTGGTTTGATTCCTTTAGCACTAAGTGATCCCATTTGGTTTCCTTTGTGTATGGCAATTATCTTCGGTTTATGTGCCTCAACCTTGAGTGCGTTGCTGGTGATTCCTTGTTTATATTTACAGTTGACGCCAGCTAATACTAATTCTTAAAAGATAGGCAAGAGGCAAGAGGCAAACGTTGGTTTTACTGTCAGTTATCAGCTATCAGCTATCAGCTATCAGTTAAAGGCTCTCAACTATCAGCTAAAGACTGACGGCTGACCGCTGACCGCTGACCGCTGAATGCTTAGAGAATTATTAATTCTTATTCTTCAAACTTGATCTGGATTCACTCCCATTGCTCGTAAGCGAGCAGCCAGTTTTTCAGCCCTTTCTTGAGCGATCGCCGCTTGTTCTTGAGCGATCGCCGCTTGTTCTTGAGCGATCGCCGCATTTTCTTCAGGAGTAGGTAGCACAATTCCCTCCAAAGTAGCCCAACGCAGCCAAGTGGCCTCCACATCCTTGTAAAAGCCTGACCAACGCACTAAGGCTAACCCTAATATTTCGCTAACTAGTCGCTCCTGTTCATCTTCACTTAAAGGTTGATAGACTCCATTGTCTAAGCTAAATCCGGCAAAATCCTTTGGATTAAACGGGTCGTACCAAAAATACTCTGGTACTCTAACTTGGTCTTGATAAACTAGCTTTTTGGTAGTTTTATCGGTCTTGGCTGTACTGTCAGAAATTAATTCAATGATCACATCAGGTGCTTTACCTTCTTCCCAAACTACCCAACTAAGTCGTTCGCCTTTGGGAACTCCAAGCACTACAAAGACATCTGGACCTCGGAAGTCTTGATTTTTAAGTTGTGCTTCACTGAAATGAAGAAACATATTACCGCCCACATAGCCATCTTCCCGCTGGGCTAACCACGGCAATAACGGATCAATCAGCAATTGCATCTGGAGTTTATGTCGTTCAGTTTCCATCGGAATACCGTCATCACAGGGAAGGTCATACTGAGTTGGCAGTAAAGGAGTATCAGGTACAACAGCAGAGGTCATGGTTTTAGACATAGCGATCGCATTACCTACTCAAATTTAACGCCCATAGCTACGGTATCGTTGAAATTTGGGAAAAAACCCAGCGCTTGGATCTATCTTTTTGGCTAAAAATCTGGTACGGAAGTTCAAAATTAAATTATTGTTTATAGCGTTTCTGATAGTAACCAGGTACACAGGATTTTTTACCTCTTCCCCATTCCCTACTCCCTACTCCCTATTCCCTATTCCCTATTCCCTATTCCCTATTCCCTGTTCCCTGGGAACATCTCTAGCTTCTGGCAAAATTAACATCGCATCACCAAAGGAATAAAAGCGATAACCCTGAGCGATCGCATCCTGGTACAAGGTCAGTAACCGCTCCCTACCTACCATGGCGCTAACTAACATTAATAAACTCGACCGAGGTAAGTGGAAATTGGTAATCAATCCCTCCACTACCTGCCACTGATAACCTGGGTAGATAAATAAGTTAGTCTTACCACAATAGGGTTGTAATTCCCCATCCACAACAGCTCCCTCTAGAGCACGGACTACCGTTGTGCCTACGGCAATAACTCGACCTCCCGTTGCTCTAGTTTCCTGAATTTGCTCCACAGTTGATTGGGGGACTTCTAACCACTCTCCGTGCATGTCGTGTTCGGTAATATCCTCCACTTCTACAGGTCGAAATGTACCAACCCCCACGTGTAGGGTGATATACCCTAGCCGAATTCCCCGTTGGCGGCAGTTTTCCAATAGCTCATTGGTGAAATGGAGTCCAGCGGTGGGAGCCGCAACAGCACCATTCTTTTGAGCATAAATGGTTTGATACTGGTCTGGGGTAGCTTGAGAGTCTTGGATATAGGGGGGTAGAGGAACCTGGCCATACAACTCCAACAGGGTTTCCCAGGATACTCCCTCTGGGAAATCAAACTGCAATATCCGCCCACTGGTTGCTTCATCTGTTGCCAGAACAGTTGCTTTAAGAGGAGGTAGGGGGGTAGTTAGCTGTTTCGAGACGCTACTATCGTTGAGCCCAACTTGGGATGAGGGGGTAAACCAAATCTCTGCTCCTGGCTTAAGACGCCTACCTGGTTTCACTAAAGCTAGCCAACTCTGGTGTTGTCCCTGATGTTCTCGCTCTTCTAACAACAATATCTCCACAGGCGCACCAGTGGATTTACGCCCATAGAGTCGAGCGGGGATAACCCTGGTGTTATTGAGGATCAATAGGTCACCCGGTTGCAGTAGCTGAGGTAATTCCCTAAAGATGTGGTGGCTATGGTGAGTTGGTGAATCTACCACCAGCAGTTTTGAACCATCCCTCTCGCTCAAGGGTGTTTGGGCAATTTGCTCTTGGGGTAGTTCATAGTCATAGCTTGAGACTAATTGGTCGATTTGGTGCTTGGATGTCTGTTTGTCAATCCCTGTCATGCTGTTATTCCTACATTGGGGAATATCCCCTATCTAAGATCGGGGGAGTATCCCCTACCAGTTAGCAATCCTGGCTTGCGAAAATAAAGATATCGGATATGATATCAAGCCTCAGTTGGTTACTAACTAACTCCTCTCTATGGATTACCTTTACTTTTTAGCTAATGCCAGTCTAACTCTGCGAGTCGTTGAGTATCTAAAAGACTCGCCCCAGCTACCTATCAAATTTGCCACGGTGATTCATCGGATTGATGGCTGGGTGGTTAAGGTCAAGATGGACACACCTTTAACCGCTCAACAACATGGAGACTTTCGGGCTTATATGAACGAGTTGGGGATTCCCTACAGCCCTGACATTCGTGTGCAAATGGCTCTGTGGAGTCTGGAAACCGGACAGTCACCGGTAGAGGTCATGCGTCGCTACCAAGTTGCTGTGGTTTCTCATGGTAGTCCAAACCAGAGCGACATAGAAGCTTTTTGCGAACAATTTACCATGGGTTTGGGATATTGTCCAGAAACCTTGGCTTGAGCAACGCTCAATTAATGTAGGGTGGGCAGTGGATCAGTTCATGTAGGGTGGGCAGTGGATCAGACAGATTCAGAAGCTGACAAAGCACCTTGCTAGGCACTGCCCACCGTAGGATTAATCACTGGAGGAAGTTCATGTAGGGTGGGCAGTGGATCAGACAGATCCAGAAACTGACCAAGCACCTTGCTAGGCACTGCCCACCGTAGGATTAATCACAACGGTGCCAGATCTCAGTAATACCTAGAATTTTGATAAAATCGGTTATGATTCAGCACGGTAATGTAACCGAAGTCTATGCCCTTGCCAGCAAATCTAGTCACCCTAACTACGACGGAAAATCAACAGACTTTAAGCATAAATCCCCCAACCTCTGGTCTATCTTTGCAGGGAGTTATCAGCATACCAGGGGATAAATCGATTTCCCACCGAGCCTTAATGTTGGGAGCGATAGCCTCAGGAAAAACTACCATTAAAGGGTTACTGTTGGGAGAAGACCCCCAAAGCACTGCTAGCTGCTTTCGTGCTTTGGGCGCAGATATCTCGGAACTTAATACTGAACAAGTGATTGTTAAGGGTATAGGACTAGGGAAACTGCAAGAACCCGTTGATGTCTTAAATGCAGGTAACTCGGGTACTACCCTACGACTGATTCTGGGACTACTCGCCTCTGCTGCTGACCGATTTTTTACTGTAACCGGTGACAAGTCTTTGCGATCGCGTCCGATGTCCCGTGTGGTGAAACCCCTACAACAAATGGGAGCCAGCATCTGGGGGCGTGAAGGTGCAACGCTCGCTCCCCTGGCCATTAAAGGCTCCGTTCTTAAACCAATTCACTACCACTCTCCCATCGCCTCAGCTCAAGTAAAATCCTGTATTATCCTCGCTGGTTTAATGACCGAAGGACAAACAACTGTCACTGAACCAGCCCTCTCCCGTGACCACAGCGAACGGATGCTCAAAGCCTTTGGAGCTCAGATTATTACTGACCCAAAAACCAATAGTGTTACGGTGACAGGACCGGCTCAGTTGCAAGGGCAAGCCGTAATTGTTCCTGGTGATATTAGCTCAGCTGCCTTTTGGTTAGTAGCCGGAGCGATTGTACCCGGTTCAGAACTGATTGTGGAAAATGTGGGTGTTAACCCTACCCGTACAGGTATTTTAGAAGCCCTATCCATGATGGGGGCTGATATTGAGCTGTTAAATCAGCGAGTAGTGGCTGGGGAGCCGGTGGCAGATTTGCGGGTACGTCACGGTAACCTCATCAAAGGATGCACCATTGCGGGTGACTTGATTCCCCGCCTGATTGATGAAATTCCGATTTTAGCAGTAGCAGCAGTCTTTGCCCAAGGAACTACTATCATTCGGGATGCAGCAGAACTGCGAGTTAAGGAAAGCGATCGCTTAGCGGTGATGGCATCCCAGTTGAACCAGATGGGAGCTAAGGTCACTGAATTGCCCGATGGTCTAGAGATTATTGGTGGTACTCCCTTAACCGGTACAGACGTGGATAGTCATACTGACCACCGTATTGCCATGAGTTTAGCGATCGCAGCCCTCAATTCCCAAGGTACAACTACCATTCACGGTGCTGAAGCGGCTGCCATCTCCTATCCAAACTTCACTACCACCTTGCAAGAGGTAATTAAGGCTTGTTGACCGTAAGTATTCAGCTATCAGCTATCAGCTATCAGCGGTCAGCTGTCAGCTTTTGAATACAAGAGGTAAGCATTCGTTTAATAGTCACGAAAGCACAGCGCTTGTGGCCTGTGCCACAAAGAAGCCTGTGCCACAAAGCACCGATTGCGCTACGCCCACGCTACGGGAATGGCCAAGGGCTTTTACCCAGACTTTCAATTCTGATTAATCTTGAACTATTAAATTCTATCCTTAGAGGTTTATTTTAAGCATTAGGCTGACGGCATTAGGCTGACGGCTGACCGCTCAAAATAAATAAAAGTAAAGGGTAAAAGTTTCTAACATTACCCTTTACCCTTTACTAGTTACCCTTTAACCCAAATTTTTCCCCGAGCAGCTAGCCTAACTTATGAAGGCTATCACTCTATTTCAGGGATTGGAGAACTTAACAAAGCTAGTTTATGCAGCTGCTTGGCTTTGGATAGGAACAACCTTTCGTAGGCTTTAATATCCTTATCCTGAGCAAATTCCTGATAGTAGCGCTCTTTGCTGGCTAGTTTCATTTTTTGCAGTTCATCACCATCATTTAGCAGTATCTCCAGCTTCTCGTCCAATTCCGATTCATTTTTGAAATAGTGAGCACCAGGTCCTGCAACCCAACGATTGAAGCGATTATTGTTTGCCAGAACCGGTTGACCAGCGCTGAGGGCTTCTACTAAAGAAGGATTAGTGCCACCAACTTGATGTCCATGAATATAGAGTCGTGCGTGGAATCTCAAGGCATTAACCACTGACTTATTATAGATAGCACCAGGAAAGATCACCTCATCACTGGCTGCTTCTAAAACTTGTTTGTGATAGGGTATCTGATCAGGTAAATAGCGACCAAGCACCACCAATTTAAGACCCCGATGTCGCCTGGAAAAGCCAGAAACAATCTCTAGAATCGAGTTTTCTGGTTCAGGTCTGGCAATCACCAAAGCATACTCCTTCGGAACCAGATTATAGGGGGTTAAAAGTTGTGAGTCGGCATCAACAACTTTCTCGGTTCCATAAGGAATCATCGTGATTTTATCAGAAGCTACTTTTCGGGTCAATAAATGACTCTTGATTCCTGGATGATCAGCAATTAAACTGTTAGCTAACCAACACCCAGCCCATTCATTGAGATATAACCAAATTTTTTCAGGAAGCCTCCATTTACTGCGTTTCCATTCCAGACCATCCATATTCATAAAATTGGTAATCCCTTTGAGGCGATACCAAATACTGAAGATGGCTGTGTTATAGCCAAGGGTAAGCACGATACCCTTTTGTTTGACCGCATGTAATGTAGATTTCCAGTCAAAAATAATCGATCCCAGTGCGTTGCCATAGGGAACCGGTATATGAACCAGACGAATACCATGCCAGTATTCTTCAAACATCTGATTTTTGTGCTCTTCCTGACAATATACTGTGACTTCCCATCCCTGAGATACAAGATATTTTGACAGCCGTTCCGCGAAAGTTTCAAATCCACCATATTGGGCGGGAATGCCACGGATACCAAGAATTGATAGTTTCAACATTTTAGATGCCCGAGTCTAACAGTATACAAAGGAAAAAACTTGCCTTCCCAATTCACGATTTACTTGGACTAAGTGAGCTAAATCACGAAAATGCACCGAACAGCCGATAACAAACGGCTATCAAAGCGATGCAGAGGTGCGACCCGTGGCGAATTTAATTCGACGACTGTAAGCGCACCTAAGCGGTCTTGGGGGAAACCCCCACTCGCTATTGCATCAAGACAGGTAGATAAACCCGATAATTTTTTTTGCCTACCTTGAGCTGCTTTATCAATCAAGTAGATTTCTAGGATAAGGCTAGGCCATGATTTGTCAAAACTCTGTTAGTTTGGCGCAGTTTGACAATGGACTATTACCTGCCATTACTGAGATAGTATTTATCAACAAACCCTTAAAACCATTAAGTATAATACGTTCCAGCGCGGTTGTTAATGTCAGACTTGATTTGATTGTAATACTGCTGGAACGCACTACCCGGAGCAGAGGGGATGTGACGCGCTTCACGCTGTGTCCCCTACAAATTTAGGATTTGTGTGATCAATAGTCTCTGAACTTTAGGCGGTCGTTGAAGCGGTTGTGCCAACTTGTCAAAACTGCCATAATCTGTTACCATTTCAGGATTTTTTAGGACGAATAACTTGACCATAGATGCAAGAATCACCATTAGTTTTCCAAACGGTTTAACGATGGCTTTGCTATTTAATCAGCCTTTCACACAGTATCTTAAAATCCCTGTCCAAATTCGATATTTTAACAAAAGTTAATGTTGTAAACAGCGGTCAATCAATTATCAATAAACTGCTACATATTGTAGTATCTCCCATTCAATCAACTCAACGGTGATCGACGTGGCACTGAGCGAGTTCATGGAAAAACCTCCAACAATTAAATTGAGCTGAAGCAACATCTGATTAGTGATCAGACTTGAGTGATCAGACTTGGGTAACAGGTTAATCAGACTTTGTGAAAAAACTGTGAACTCATCTATCCGGTAGAGTAAACAATTAGCTATTTTAAGGTAATAAACTACCTAGTGACGTAGATTTGATGATAAAAGTTCCAGGATTTATAGGAGTTACTAAATTTAGTTGGTTTTGGCTCGCTAACCCACCAAATATGGGGGGTAATACTCAAAAAATATACTAAGTTTGGTGTAGCAACGGGGGCAATGGGTAAGTCCTGATTGATCAAAAAAATCTCAAAAAAAATCTCAAACAGCGCGCTGAGTTGGCTTACAGTAAATCGTTTTACCCTGTTTTCAGGCTCAGTCTTGAAGAAATCCCAAAAAAAAGCTATACTGTATTAATTGAATAAGTAACGTTTGCTATATTAGTTTTGCTGTGAAATCTGAGCAATCATGGCTCCCGCAAGTAACCTAATCAGCAACTGGGAAATCAGGGATGTGTTAGAACCGAGTACTCGCCAACCCCAACAACTACCGAAACAATTACCGAAACAATTATTGATAAACGGCCAACAGCCCAAGCTTCAGCCGGTGGCATTTATGTTTCCAGGACAGGGAGCACAATATGTCAATATGGGGCTGGAACTAATCCATGAAATATCAACATTTCGTGATTTGATTGATCGATGCTCAGAACTCCTCAAACCCCATCTGGGTATTGACCTGCGCCATGTACTCTACCCAAAGCAGGAACAGACGAATCAGGCCACAGAGCAACTGAAACAGACTACTATTACCCAGCCAGCCATGTTTGTGATCGAGTACGCCCTAGCTCAGTTATGGATGTCTTGGGGAGTCAGTCCCCAAGCGATGATCGGTCACAGTATCGGTGAATATGTGGCAGCCTGTGTAGCTGGGGTCTTCTCCTTAGAGGATGCATTATCTCTGGTTGCCCTTCGAGGGCAGATGATGCAACAACTGCCTGGTGGTTCAATGCTTGCTGTTCCTTTACCAGAACAAGAGCTGCAATCCCTGCTGGGTCAGGAACTATCCTTAGCAGTGATTAACGGGCCATCCCAATCAGTGATTTCTGGTCCTACTGATGCGATCGCATTATTACAAAACCAATTGGATCAACAAGGGCTAGAGTACCGCAGGCTACATACCTCCCATGCCTTTCATTCCAAGATGATGGAACCGATCTTGGACTCCTTCACCAACCAGGTAAAACAGGTTAGTCTCAATCCCCCACAAATTCCCTACCTATCTAATGTTACTGGCACTTGGATTACAGCCGAGCAAGCAGTCAATCCAGGCTATTGGGCTCAGCATCTGCGGCAAACTGTGCGATTTTCTCAAGGTGTGCAACAGCTGTTGAAACAACCAGAGACGATCCTGCTAGAAGTAGGGCCTGGGCGAACCTTGAGCACATTAACTAAACGACACTCTCAGAAAGCGGTTGAGCAGCTGGTGCTAACGTCGGTACGTCATCCACGACAGGAGCAATCGGATCTAAGCTTCTTGCTCACTACCGTAGAACAGCTCAGGGAAGCAGGGGTATCAGTGGATTGGGATGGATGCTATGGTCAGACACCTGACCAGCAAGACATCCCAAGGCACAAAGGCCAAGAAGAGGATGCCCAAAAAGACAACAGTACTCTGGTAGCACCTGACCAACCTCAGCCAGACTCATCCAACACCTTTGTTGCTCCCCGAGATGACTTAGAACGTCAATTGACCAAAATTTGGGAAAACGTCTTAGGAATCAAATCTATCAGTGTTACAGATAACTTCTATGACCTAGGAGGAGACTCTCTCCTAGCCGTGCGCCTGTTTGCTGAGATTGAGAAGGTTTTCCAGAAAAAACTGCCCTTAGCTTCTCTGCTGATGGCTCCAACTGTAGCCCAATTAGTCAACCAGCTGCGCCAAGACCAAGGAGCAGCACCTTGGTCCTCAGTAGTATCAATTCAGCCCAATGGTTCCAAACCGCCTCTATTCTGTATTCATGGAGCCGGTGGTAATGTTCTCAGTTTTCGGGATTTGGCACATTATTTGGGTTCCGAGCAACCGTTTTATGGACTACAATCATTGGGTCTCGATGGCAAACAGACTCCCCTGACCACAGTTGAAGATATGGCTCGCTGCTACCTCCAGGAAATACGTAGTATTCAGCCCAAGGGTCCCTATTTTCTGTCAGGATACTGCTTTGGAAGTAAGATTGCTCTGGAAATTGCTCAGCTGCTCCGCTTAGACGGTGAGACAGTGGCTCTGCTAGCTCTCCTTGAACCTAGCCCTCTTGAATTCTCCACAAGTGAAAAGCAACTTCCCTATAAGCGCAGCTATAGTGACCGATTAAAAGGACTGTTTCAGCGATTGATTCACAGAGGTTTTCAAGACGTAATCAAGCAGCAATTCCTAAAGCTTGTTTCTAAATTATATCAGTCCTTTGGGATTTCTTTACCGCAATCTCTCCAAATCATCAAAGTCCAAGAAGCTAACACCTTCGCTTCAAAAAACTATGTGGCCAAACGCTACTATCCAAACCCAGTAACAATGTTCTTGACCAGTGAGCGGATTGCCCAGTCTCCAGAACTCCAAAAAGGCTGGATAGATTTAGTTACTGGAAACCTGGAAATCCAGGAAATCTCTGGTAAGCACTTAGATGACCAACCAGGGAGTTTTCTCAAAGACCCCCATGTAGAGCTACTAGCTCAAAAAATTAGGGCTTGCATAGATTAGGTAATTGTCAGGTAATTGTTAATTTAAACCTAAGCATTAAGCCGTCAGCGATCAGCTGTCAGCCATCAGCCATTGGCCACGCTGCGCGAACAGCTTTATTCAAAAGCACCTCAAGTATCACCATCTGTAGTCCATAAGCTGAGAGCTGAGAGCTGATAGCTGAATGCTGAGAGCTGATACCTGATACCTGATACCTGAATGCTTACGAATTTATAACTTCCTGATATAGATTCAACATTTGTTCACCGATTATCTCCCATGACCAATTCTCTGAAACTATCACTCGTCCTTTTAGTCCCATAGATATGCGCTTTTCCCCATTAGTTGCTAACTGCAACAGTGCTTGATCTAAATCATTGATCACTTGGGATAGGTTATCGACAGGCACTTTAATTCCCCAGTCTTCTTGAACCATCAACGACGGTCCACCAATATCGAGACAAACCACAGGTCTACCAGAAGCCATTGCTTCCAACACCACCGTCGGCCAATGATCATGGAAACTCGGATGCATTAACACGTCCACCTCTGCCATCCGTTGTAGCACCTGATCACGGGAAAGCTTCCCCCAAAAACGTACAGCATCACCGCATCCAAGGTCCTTGGCCAATTTCTGTAGCCTCTCCTTTTCAGGACCATCACCAATCAGCCAGTATTCACTAGTAGGTCGTTCACGATGGAACTGGGCAAAGGCACGGATGCCCAATGCAAACCCTTTCCAACCCAAAAATCTGCCGATACTAACCACTCGAAAGGGTTCGTCTTGGCGCTGGGGCAGTTGACCTAATCTTTCAATATCCTTTTGATTAAGACCAAAGGGAGGAAAAGCCTTAACTGGTAAATTGTCTGACCATTGGCTCGCTTCCCGAGATAGAATTAATTGGGCGCGAGAAGCAACAGACCACTGGGTAAAGCCACCTAGAAGATTCATCGACACCATCCGAATCCGTTCCATCATGGCCGATTGTAGGGATAATGTCTTCAAGAGTACCGAAGGAATTTTATCTTTAGCTCCACCATTCCAAATGAATGGTACATCTAGCCAGCCTATCCATGTTGGCAACCAGGAATTTTGATAAGTGACATGGTGAACTAAATCAAAGCCAATTTCGCTCTGGAGTTTTTTGGCCACAAAAAATGCTCTAATCTGCCAGGCGATATAGTACAAATAATGGGACAATCCTGAATTCCGAGACCCTTCAGACATTGCTACAAAGATAAAGGTGACATTGTCTAAAGGTGAATTAGCCAATTCCTGTTCAATCTGAGATTGATCAGTTATGTTAGTGAGCACCCAACACTTATGGCTATGGTCTTTAGCTATTTGTTTTACGACATTCCAACCTATACCATATTCAGACCCTCTTACTGGGGAACAGCCATAAGCAGAAATCAGGATATTCATGATTCTTTTTCCCTGATTAATTCAGCTGATAATTAGTTATATTTTAACAGTTAACAGACTTAGGCGTCTGACTAGGGAGTATGTTACCTTTGGAATTAGGTAAATTGATCCCCTCCGATCACAGGATAGACTATCCTGAAGCACTATAGAAACATCCAAGTGTGGGTCAGTGCTCACCAAAAACAGAGCTAGCCTTGAGAACTTGATTGGGCTGTAATGGCTGTATGGCAGACTTGGGAACAGTCAGCGGAGATTAATCTAGGGGTGGTGGCGGCGGAGTTGAAGGAAGTCGATCGAGATTTGGTAGAAATTGATGCTACGATCGAGGGAGTTTTGTGATTAGTTGGGGATAGATGCTCCTTAAATGTTTGTTTAGGTAAATTAAATAGTATGAAAATCCTTTCCATAAAAATCAAAAACTATCGTGTCTTTGAAAACCTTGAAATAAAAAATATTCCCGCATTTTTTGTGATCGTTGGTGCCAACGGTACCGGTAAATCAACCCTATTTGACATATTTGGTTTTATCCACGATGCTCTCAAAAATAATATTCGTCAAGCTCTCCAAGTTCGTGGCGGTTTCAATGAAGTTATTACCCGAGGGAAAGAGCAAGAAGATATCGAAATAGAACTGCAGTTCCGTATGAAAATTCTTGGAACTCAGCGCCTGGTCACCTATATTCTGATCATTGGACAGGAGAAGAGACGACCGTTCATAAAACGAGAAATTCTGCGTTATAAACGTGGCAAACAAGGTAAACCTTTTCATTTCCTAGACTTTCGAGAAGGAAAAGGATTCGCTATCATTAACGAAGAAAACTTTGAACAAGCTGACACAGAACTAGAAAGGGAAGAACAACAACTTGAATCCAGCGACATTTTAGCAATAAAAGGCTTAGGACAATTCCAACGCTTCAAAGCCGCCAGTGCCTTTCGTTCCCTGATCGAAAACTGGCATGTTTCCGACTTTCATATCAATGAAGCTAGAGGCAGCAAAGACGCACTCTATGCCGAACACCTCTCCCCCACAGGAGATAATATGGCATTAGTAGCCCAATACATCTATCAAGAACATCCCGAAATATTCGAGAAAATTCTCCAGCGAATGCAAGAGCGAGTCCCCGGCATTTCCAAAGTAGAAGCCAAAAACACCGAAGACGGCAGACTAATCCTAAAATTTCAAGATCAAGCCTTTAAAGACCCCTTTATCGATCGCTATGTTTCCGATGGCACCATGAAAATGTTTGCCTATTTAATATTGCTCTTCGATCCTAAGCCTCACCCCCTGCTCTGTGTCGAAGAACCCGAAAACCAACTTTACCCCAGCCTTTTACATGAACTCGCCGAAGAATTTGCCAGCTATGCCCATCGTGGTGGCCAGGTCTTTGTGTCTACCCACTCCCCTGACTTTTTAAATGCCGTTCCCCTGGAGAGCATCTTTTGGCTGACCAAAGAACATGGGATCACCAAATTTTCAAGGGCTAAAGATAATCCAACCCTTGTCAATCTAGTCGAAGCTGGAGACTTACCCGGCTATCTCTGGAATCAAGGCTGGTTTAAAGGAGTTGCCCCCTAATGAGTTACGACCTAATTTTTATGCTAGAAGAACCCTCCATGAAAAACGTTTTAGATCAACTACTACCCCAAATTATCCCCAATGAAATTACCTATATTTGTATTACCCACCAAGGCAAACAGGACTTATGGAAATCTATTCCCAAGAAAATTCAAGCCTTTCAATATAGTCCTGACACTAGATTCATTATCGTCCATGACCAAGACTCCCATGATTGCAAAAAACTAAAATCCGAACTATTAGAAATTTGTCAAACTGCCGGAAAATCCAAGAATGTGATGATTCGGATCATCTGCCATGAATTAGAATCCTGGTTCTTAGGAGACTTAGCCGCAGTCGAAAAAGCCTATAGAATGAAACCTGATAGCCTCAGTAAACAACAAAGTAAACAGAAATACCGTAACCCCGATCAGCTTGATTCTGCAAAACAAGAGCTTAAACGTTTAGTTAAGGAATATTATCCAGGAACCCATTCTAAAAAAATTGCACCTCATTTATCTTTAACTGACAATACATCCCACAGTTTTCAAGTCTTTATTAAAGGTATTAAACATCTCCTATCGGTATCACCATGACCAACAAAATCTATGCCTTTTGCCTTTTGCCTTTTGCCTTGTCAACATCCACGGTTTATGAGACTTATGCAAGAGGTCTATTTACAAGCGTCGGCGAATCGCTTCTACAATGTTTCGGGTTCGGTGAAGATTCATTAACAAGGCTAGGGTCAATTTTACCGGTAAAAATGCCCAGCTTAATGCTAACATCAAGGGGTTGGGTTTCATCGAAGCATAGGAGTAACCATGGTTGAGCATGTTAGTATAGGTTACTTGCTGGCAAATATGAATCTCTGTGACAGAAAGTCCCCCACGCCGCCATTTTCCAGTAGTATTGGGGTCAATTCCCCGACGTTTTGGTGTGATTTGCTTATGGGATGAGACACCACCTTCATTTTGAGGAACGTCCAACATTTGTGGTTGGAACTCCAGACCTATAAACTGGCAAATCTGTTCCACGGTCTGTTCTGGATTTGTTACCAAATCTTCAAATCTTACCGTACGACATCGGGGATGATTGGCAAATTTTTCAGCAGCGTTAATCGAGGCATTCCAAAGTTTTGAGATGGTAAAGGGATGATAATTGCACCAAGACCGGAAGGCTTCTCGATAGGGAATATTCTTGGCACCCAGGAATTTGATTCGCCACTTATATTTTTGTGACAGCAGTACGTCTCGGGGGTCACGAACCATATTAATAATCCGGCTTTCGGGATAAAGTTCGAGGATTTCAGCCATGTATAAGACATTGCGCGGAGTTTGTTCACAAGGAATCTTCTTACCGTTGTTGGCAGCTTTGTATTCCAGAAATACCTTAAAGACATCCCCAGAGGTTAGTCTTGACTCCGGAAGCTGGGAAATAATTACTTTGGCTTCTTCACTAAAATGACTGGGATCCCCTGGACGCAGAACATCACTATGCTGAATTGATAAGAGGCGAGCGGCTAGCTGTTCTGCTTCTGCCTGAGTCAGGTAAGAGTCCCGATGCTGCTCGGACCATAACTGCCCAAAAAAATGGAGTTCCTCAAAGGTGAAAACCTCTGAATTTAATCCCAAGATTAGACCCATCA
>NZ_JAAHHE010000989.1:0-1048 GCF_010692525.1 Moorena sp. SIO3B2 | reverse complement strand
CCCTCCCCTAAGAACCGTACTTGACACTCATCGCATCATACGGCTCAAGCCTCTGCCATCATAGTACGAAGACCACTATGTACCGCTTTGTGACAAGTTTTATGGAGGTGTTGGAGGTTGTCGATTCCGTCCGTTCCACCTTTTGCCACTGGTACTATGTGATGGGTCTCGATAGCTTCACCGTTGTTAAGGTGTTCCCCACAGATAGGACAAAACCATCTTTGATTTTGGGCGATTTGATAATACTTTGACCCTTTATCCCAGATGGTTTTACCAGAGAGGGTAGCTCTTTTTGTCCAATAGTCTGTTAATTGGGGGTCGTCTGGGGATGCCGTTCCTTTTACTTTGATGTGGCGTTCAATGGGAATTTTGGCTATGTTGAATAAGCCAATTTCTTTGGTTTTGCCTTTTCTGTCCTTGACATCACAAGCAAATTCCCATCCTTTTCCTCTTATTTTAAAGTATCGGTTGGCAATCCATCTTTTCCCCTTGTTTGGGTGTCTACGTTTTGCCCATCGCCAGAGTGCTATCCACATCTCGGAACTGATGTAGCTAAACACTTCTTTACTGACGGCGTGACGATAATAGTTTCCAAAGCCTCGAAGTTTGGGGTTAAGTTGTTTAATGACAATTTCCTGTTCTACCGTTTTATTTTGTTTGAGCCAATCTCTAGTTTCCTTAAGGAAATTCAGGACTTTCTCTTTTTGTGGTTTAATCAGTAGCTTGCCATTATACTGTCTGAGATTAAACCCAAGGAAGTTAAATCCTGCGCCGATCTGAACGATACGGGTCTTTTCTCTATTTAGTTTTAGCCCCCTTTGTGATAACCATTGTTCGATTTTGGGTTGGATTTCCTCTATGTCTTCTTGACAGGTAGCGGTTACAATGAAGTCGTCGGCATATCTGACGAAGCCATATTTATTGGATTTATATCTGCCTTTAACTTTCTTAAATTGACTTAAGAACTGTTCTAGACCGTGTAATCCGATATTTGCCAGGAGGGGACTAATTATGCCTCCTTGTGGCGTTCCGCTATTCGTATCATGAA
>NZ_JAAHHE010000988.1:0-1048 GCF_010692525.1 Moorena sp. SIO3B2 | reverse complement strand
CCTATCGCCTATTGCCTATTGCCTATTACCTATTACCTATTACCTATTACCTATTACCTATTACCTATTACCTATTACCTATTACCTATTACCTATTACCTATTACCTATTACCTATTACCTATTGCTAGCATGCCTCTTGCCTTAAATGCTATAACACTTTACCCTTTACCCTTCTCCTACTTCTGCTTCCAAGCTTTTTACCACTTCTGCTGGCAGATCCAACAGCTTCACCAAGTTTTGGTAAGCCGCTGCTTCAGCATCGTTAATCTTTGGTTCGCTAGGTGTACGGGAACTTGATTTAATCACTTCATAAGCCAGCTTCACGATTAGTTTTCGTTCTTCAATAGTTTCTATTTCAGTAGTCAACTCTTCGATGGAAACATTAAGTGCTAAATAATTCTGTAACTCTTGTTGCAATTGTTGCTTTTGTTCTGCATCTGTAGCAAACACTTCGCTAAAGCGAGATATCATCACATCAATTTCTTCTGGTGCCATATTACCATCAGACCAAGCCATAGCAGACACAATCCGTAGCATTTTCATTTGCTCCGCTGTAATCGATGGCTTTTGTCCTAAATACACTTCAATCACCCGGGGGTCATTTTGGACTTGATCCATTGTGCCTTCACACAACACTGACCCCTGATGTAATACGGTTACTTGACTAGCAATCTGGCGCACAAATTCCATATCGTGTTCAATCACAATAATGGAATGACTCTTGGCTAGAGCTAACAGCAAATCTCCGACATTTTCTGTCTCTTCATCCGTTAAACCAGCCACCGGTTCATCTACTAGTAATAAATCCGGAGACTGAGCCACTAACATCCCAATTTCTAACCGCTGTTTTTCTCCATGGGAGAGTAACTCCGCCAGTAAATTCGCTTTTTCCACTAAACCAATGGTGTGCAGCAAACCTGCTACTGTCCGTTTTTCCCCGGGTAATGTACGTCCAAACAGGGTGGAAAACACATTCTTATCACGATTGCAGGCTAAATCTAAGTTTTCTCGAACCGTTAGATTTAGGTAGACTCGTGGTGTCTGAA
>NZ_JAAHHE010000987.1:0-1050 GCF_010692525.1 Moorena sp. SIO3B2 | reverse complement strand
AGCAAAAAACAATACTTCAAAAAGCCTTAAAAATAGAAGAAAATGGAAATATTAGAGAACGTATTTTAATTTTGCTGTTGTTGAATAGTGGAAAAACACAGTTAGAAATTGCTGAAGTTTTGGGTTGTTCAAAGAACACAGTCTGTTATTGGTGTGTCCACGGAGATCCAGATGACTTAGAGAGTCTTAAAGATAAAAGAATGAAAGGCAATCACCAAAAAGCAACAAAACAATATATAGAAGTATTATTAGAATTAGTCGAAAAAGAACCCGAAGAATTAGGATATGAATTTGGTCGATGGACAGCTCAAAAATTAGCCGTTCATTTAGAAGATACAACAGGCATCAAGTTAAGTGGGTCTCAAGTTCGTAGGATACTAGTCAAGAAAAAATATGTTTACCTTTGGTCAAAGTATAGCTTAGATTCTAAAAAAGACCCTAAAAAAAGGGAAGCATTTAAAAAGAAACTAGATGAGTATTTAAAAATAGAAAAAGAAAGCCCAGAGCGTCTTCAGGTATGGTTTTGGGATGAAAGCGGATTTAGTTTGAGAGTCATCAGAAGAAAAAACTGGTGTAAAAGAGGAAAGCGAAAAAAAGTTAGAGGAGACCGTTCGCGCAGCGTCGGGCTTTGCCCGAAAGGCAAGGGAGAGTTAATGTGATGGGAGCTTTGCGATATTCAGATAAAAAAAGATTTGTAGATTTCCTCAAAAAAAGCAATAGTCAAACTTTTTATGAAGTTTTAAAAACCTTTTATAAAGAGCTAGAAAATGAATGGATGGAAGCGGGTAATCAACTAGAAGACTTTGCTAATAAAGGACCGAAAATCGTCATTATTTTAGACAATGCTAGTTTTCACAAAAAAGCCGAATATATTCATAAAATAGAAGAAGATATGCCGAATATTTATTTAGAATATCTTCCCGAGTATAGTCCTGATTATAACTTAATTGAATTGGTTTGGCATTCAGCAAAAGAATATATTGCCAATCGAGTTTTCAAATCAATTGAAGAATTAGAATGTTTGTTAAATCATCTTTTAAATGAAGGAGG
>NZ_JAAHHE010000986.1:0-1051 GCF_010692525.1 Moorena sp. SIO3B2 | reverse complement strand
GTTCACTATGGTGAAAACAAAACAAACAAACCAGTTATTCTTCTGTCCGCTTCCCTATTTGATGTTGAGCAACCAAAAACTATTTTAATCGATCCAGAAAAATGAAGAATAAAATGTCAGCCGTCAGTTTCTAGGGTGCATTTCAATGGATGCAAAAACACTCTTCGGTCATAGAAAGCTAATATCATTTTATGACAATTACCCTTAATAAAAATCTCCCCCATCTCCCGATCTCCCCGCGCCCGCGCCCCACACTTCCCACACTCCCCACACTCCCGATTCCCGACTCCCGAAAAAAACATTAAGAAATGTTGCGTTATTCCTAAATATTCGTTACATTTGTTTACATAACTGATTACCCAAGGATCACTACGTCCTTGAAACCTTGACCTCACAGCCAAGGATAAAGGCACACTGTAAGCGTATTGGCCCTAGGTTTTCTCCTCCCAACACAGCAAGTATCACCAGCCCCTCTCAATGGCTGGTTTTTTTATATCTAGAAATTCTCAATTGAGTCTCTATTCCCTATTCCCTATTCCCTATTCCCTATTCCCTATTCCCTGTTCCCTGTTCCCTCCAAAATTTGTTACAAATATTTTCAAAATATGTTATAATAGAAAATTTTTTATGTTATAATAAAATTACCCCAGACGTTAAACGAAACGTTCAACGGGAAGAGCCAGCCTGAAGATATTCCAGGCTGAAGGCTGGCTCTAGGACCCCTTATAACAGGAGATACATAAAATTATGTCCTATGCTGAACGCCTACATCCATGGGTGGTGGTGCGTCTATTGCCCAAGATGCAAAGAGTAATTGTTGCTCGGTTCCGTAAACGATCCGATGCGGAGGGTCATATGCAGGCTCTGAAACGGCTAATGCCCGATGCGAACTTTGTGATTATCTTTGATATCGGGGAGCCGATAACTGAAGAAGACTCTTAGGATTATCGGGAGTCGGGAGTCGGGAGTAGGGAGTCGGGAATCGGGAGTCAGATCAGCGTTCCCTCTTGCCTTTTGCCTCTTGCCTCTTGCCTCTTGCCTCTTGCCTCTT
>NZ_JAAHHE010000985.1:0-1056 GCF_010692525.1 Moorena sp. SIO3B2 | reverse complement strand
AATAAAACATTTGCATACTATAGATTACGGCTTGACGAGGACCTTTTAGAGTGTGCTCAACAGGTTGTTTATTGAGATTTTGCTTGAAGTTTTTTGACATAAGTCGAAACTTGGAATCATTGTGGTTGTATATAATTATTGTAATGATTATAATTTTATTTGTCAAGGTTTTTTAAACTTTTTTTTGGAAGTTTTAGAGAGAATAAAAAAAAGCGATCGCGTCAGCTATTACCCATTACCTTGTTTTAAGCTGACCGCTGACTGCTTACACTTTGATTAATTTCAATTTCTTCAATCGGAGCCACAAATTCTGTGATACTTTTGCTAAAGTTGACTTGACCGATAACTTGCCATTTTAGTTTAAGTTTAGGGGTATTATTAAGATAATCATAGCTACCTTCAAGGATAGTAATTTGGCTAATCGTGTGGGTTGTAGCTGTTTGTTGGGCTTGATAATTGTTAGCCGTTGATAAATTATAAGTTTCGATGATTTCTTTGTAATTAGTTAAAATAATACCTGTAGCTAAGGAAGCTAATTTTTCTAGCTTGGTTAGGTCAGGGTCACAGATATCGATGAAAAACGCTTGTTTAAATTCCCTGGATGTAGTAATTATGGTGGGGTTTTGTTGCTCCGGATGTAACTGTTGTGGATGGGTTGATCTAAATGTTGAGGCAATTTCCCATTTACCGGGATAGATGCTGATGTGTGGTAGTGTTGTTGGTGATTCGGTAATGGGGGCAGCAACAATTTCTATTTGACCTTGGGAGATGTCGTCAGTTAGTTCTTTCTGAAGCTGCTGGCTGATTTGGGATAGTAAGTTTTGAATCATTTTTTTTAGGTAATAGGTAATGGGTAATAGGTAGTGGGGAATGGGTAATAGGTAATGGGTAATGGGTAATAGGTAATAGGTAATAGGTAATAGGTAGTGGGTAATAGGTAGTGGGTAATAGGTAATAGGTAATAGGTAGTGGGGAATGGGTAATAGGTAATAGGTAATAGGTAATGGGTAAGACGTTTATTTCCCACATTCGGCAGGTTGGCAGTGCTGCTAGGGA
>NZ_JAAHHE010000984.1:0-1062 GCF_010692525.1 Moorena sp. SIO3B2 | reverse complement strand
ACAACAAGAAATAAAGTATCTCATGCCTGTAGTCTTCGAAGCCGCCAAGCAGCTACAGTCACAATTGTTAGATACTGAGCAAACACGGGTTAGCCAGTCGAAGGGTGAAGGGTTAAGGGAAAGTCAACCTGATTCACCACTATTTTGGATTCCCCTATCCTTAGAAGCCTATCGCCATCCCATTGAGGAAGCAGTACAGCGCTATGGTTTACAAGCTAAGGTGGTAGCTGGTGAAACTAAGGAAATCTTGGCTGCTGCTGATTTAGCCATTACCAAGTCAGGTACAGTGAATTTGGAACTAGCACTACTAGATGTGCCCCAGGTAGTTTTCTACCGAGTTAATCCCTTTACCTACTGGCTTGCTCGCACCTTCTTGAAGTTTTCCATTCCCTTCATGTCTCCCCCTAACTTAGTAGTCATGCGTTCCATTGTGCCGGAGTTGTTACAAGAGCAAGCCACACCAGAGAATATTGTTCGGGAATCCTTGGAACTCCTTTTTAATCCAGAACGGCGTCAGCAAACCCTGAAGGATTATCAGGAAATGCGCCAGTTATTGGGTGAAGTGGGCGTATGCGATCGCGCTGCTAAGGAAATTTTCCAGCTAATCAGCTAAGTGGTCAAAGGCTAATGGCTGATTGGTAATAGCTTAATGCTTACAATCCTGCTAATTCCAAACCAATTCCAAGTCTAAGACAAAGCCAGGTAAAACATCTTCTCCCGATAATGTTTTGGGAGATTTCAACACCTCTACAGGTTGATTGAGTCGATAAATTTCAACCGTCTTATGATTAGGGTCAATTAACCAACCCAAACGCAGTTGATTATCAATATAATCCTGCATTTTTTGGCGTAACGGTTCCATATTGTCACTCTTTGAACGCAACTCCAGCACAAAATCAGGACAAAGGGGTGGGAAAGTTTCTTGTTGTTCAGCAGTTAATGCATTCCATCGTTTTTGAGTAACCCAAGCTGCATCAGGAGAACGAATTGCCCTATTGGGAAGTCGAAAAGCAGTAGAGGAGTTAAAAGTAACCCCCAGTTTGGTTTGGCGATTCCATAACC
>NZ_JAAHHE010000983.1:0-1065 GCF_010692525.1 Moorena sp. SIO3B2 | reverse complement strand
AAAGCTAAAGAAATTTGGGGGGGATGGTTTACAAATTTGTTTCCCTATGTCTTATTAAATCTAGAGTATTGTATTGATAAATAAGATGTAAGTCAGTCTAGGATATTCATCATTATTTTTTAGCAGTCACCATAAACGAACGTCGCCTTCCAGGTACTGAACGGGGTGCGATTTGGACAGAGTAACGTCCATAATTTGCTCTTATTTCTCCCGGTTGGATAACTGACGCATTCCACCCATGAGCAGTAAATAATTCTTCTGGTGCGTCTGTGCCAAAACGCCAATTTTTACTAATTAATCCCTTCTGAGTTTTGGAGCCTATCTGCCACGACTTTACACTTATTAAATCTGCACCCAAATAACTCCCTTTGACACTGACATCAGAAATTGTTTGCAGTAATGTATTTATCTCTTTTTTATCCATATACATCAATAAACCTTCCATCAACCAAACTGTAGGTTGATTAGATTGATATCCATGATTTTTTAATAAATGCACCCAAGGTTTTTGCAAATCTGTAGCGATGGACTGGCGATGACATTTAGATGGAATATCCTTAAGAATTGCTTCTTTGCGAGACATGATTTCTGGTAAATCAATCTCGTATATACATATTTCAGGTGGTAAGGGTAGGCGATATGCCCTAGTATCGTACCCCACCCCTAGAATTACAATTTGACGTACCTCTGGTATTACAGATATCAGAAAATCATCGAAAAATTTAGTTCGCACTGCCACAAACTGGATGCGAAGGGTATTTGATTTCGGGTCTTTACCGTCTTGTTTTTCCCAAGAATCCATCAAAGACTGTATTTCCTTAGACCCAACTAACTGAGCAGCAAAAGGATCTTCAAAAAGTCGGTCTGCCCTTTTGGATTCAATAGCACGTTTGGCCGCCATTACTACTGCGGTACGACAGACATCATTTTTGATTTCTGGTATTTTTTCGGCTTTTGCTGCCAGTTCGTTTTCCATAATTTACAATTTACTGCTTGATCATGAAATTAAGGACAACCTTGCTGAGATACTGTACCATCGGGCATAGTGGCATTACACAAATTAGC
>NZ_JAAHHE010000982.1:0-1067 GCF_010692525.1 Moorena sp. SIO3B2 | reverse complement strand
ACTTGGAACTACATCCAAAAAAATCCTAAACAAACAAAAAGATTGCTAGGAATAAATTATGAGCAACTCTCTCAACTGATAGAACAAGCTAAGTTATTACATCGTCAACATCAAGAAAAAATTGAAAATCAAAAAGTCCGGCTAATAAAGCCTGGGGGAGGTGCTGGACAAAAATTATCAATTGAAGACCAAATAGTCTTGACATTAATTTACTTACGACATCACATAAACTTTCAACTTCTCGGACTACAGTTCCAGGTGAGTGAATCTAAAGCAAACTCTACTTTTAACTACTGGCAATCTATTTTCAGGGAAGCTCTACCAGCTTCTTTGTTAGAACAAGTAAAAAAGTACGAAGAATCCGAGGATATAATTCAAGAAGCCTTAACTGAGTATGAGTTAATAGTAGATAGCGCAGAACAAGTCAGAGAAAGACCTTCAGACTATAATCAACAAAAATTATTCTATTCTGGCAAGAAGAAAAACCATACATTTAAAAATCAATTTATTGTTTTGCCAAAAGGGGAAGATATAGTGGATGTAGTGGTCGGTAAACCAGGCCCCAAAAGTGACATAAATATTTGTCGGGAAAGTTTAAAAAAATTTGATGATAAACAACGACTGAGTGGGGACAAAGCTTATCTAGGAGAAGAACAAATAAGAACTCCCCATAAAAAGCCAAGAAATGGTGAGTTAACCTCACAGCAAAAGAAATATAACAAGCTATTATCTTCAAACAGAATATTTGTAGAACATGTGATTAGGTTGGTAAAAATTTTTAAAATAGCGGGAGAAAGGTTTCGCCTAAATTCTAATAAATATTCTGGGGTGATTTTGACAATATGTGGTTTGGTAAGATTGAGAACAGGAGCCTTAGTATTACAAGTAACAAAAGCCTCGGAAATTGCTGAAACAATTGAGGTTGTCTATGCTCATAGTTTTAGTGCTAAATTAACATCAATAGCTTCTTAAGCTTATTATAGCGTTAATTCAACGTAAAATTGACTTGGTCAATTTGATCGCTGAAAAGCAGTGCCTGAGAAAGTTTCAAGTTTTTGGAGAGGTCT
>NZ_JAAHHE010000981.1:0-1070 GCF_010692525.1 Moorena sp. SIO3B2 | reverse complement strand
GTTCACTATGGTGAAAACAAAACAAACAAACCAGTTATTCTTCTGTCCGCTTCCCTATTTGATGTTGAGCAACCAAAAACTATTTTAATCGATCCAGAAAAATGAAGAATAAAATGTCAGCCGTCAGCTGTCAGCGGTCAGCCGTCAGTTTCTAGGGTGCATTTCAATGGATGCAAAAACACTCTTCGGTCATAGAAAGCTAATATCATTTTATGACAATTACCCTTAATAAAAATCTCCCCCATCTCCCTATCTCCCCGCGCCCGCGCCCCACACTTCCCACACTCCCCACACTCCCGATTCCCGACTCCCGACTCCCGACTCCCGACTCCCGACTCCCGAAAAAAACATTAAGAAATGTTGCGTTATTCCTAAATATTCGTTACATTTGTTTACATAACTGATTACCCAAGGACCACTACGTCCTTAAAACCTTGACCTCACAGCCAAGGATAAAGGCACACTGTAAGCGTATTGGCCCTAGGTTTTCTCCTCCCAACACAGCAAGTATCACCAGCCCCTCTCAATGGCTGGTTTTTTTATATAGCAGTTCTCAATTGAGTCTCTATTCCCGATTCCCGATTCCCGACTCCCTCACAACTTTGTTACAAATATTTTCAAAATCTGTTATAATGTAAGATTATTTATGTTATAATAAAATTGCCCCAGACGTTAAACGAAACGTTAAACGGGAAGAGCCAGCCTGAAGATATTCCAGGCTGAAGGCTGGCTCTAGGACCCCTTATAACAGGAGATACCTCAAATTATGTCCTATGCTGAACGCCTACATCCATGGGTGGTGGTGCGCTTATTACCACAGATGCAACGAGTGATTGTTGCTCGGTTCCGCAAACGTTCGGATGCGGAGGGTCATATGCAGGCTCTGAAACGGCTAATGCCCGATGCTCAATTTGTGATTATATTTGATATTGGCGAGCCGATCACTGAAGAAGACTCTTAGGATTATCGGGAGTCGGGAGTCGGGAGTAGGGAGTCGGGAATCGGGAGTCAGATCAGCGTTCCCTCTTGCCTTTTGCCTCTTGCCTCTTGCCTCTTGCCTCTTGCCTCTT
>NZ_JAAHHE010000980.1:0-1073 GCF_010692525.1 Moorena sp. SIO3B2 | reverse complement strand
CTCCCATAGCATAAGACCCTTCCCGTAACTCTACCGGAACCGCTCGCATGGCATCTTCACTAATGGAACTAATAAAGGGAATAATCATCAAACCCATGACTAGACCGGCACTTAGCATATTAAAAACTGGCAATTCAGTAAAAATATTGCGCAGAAGAGGGCTAACTACCAGCAGGGCAAAATAACCATAAACTACTGTAGGAATTGCTGCTAAAAGTTCCAAACCTGGTTTAATTATTTCTCGTAATGTAGGAGGAGCAAATTCACTTAGGTAAATCGCAGCAATAGTTCCGGTCGGGATAGCAAGTAGGAGAGCAGTCGTAGCGGTTACTAGGGTTCCTGATATCAATGGCAAAATTCCGTAGTGTTTCTCCAGAAACATCGGTGTCCATTTGGTATCAGTAAGGAAATCAATTAATGAAACTTCCTTGAAAAATGCCAGAGATTCCCTAAGCAGGAAAAAGATTATTGCTGCCATAGTGGCGACGGAAGACAATGCCGCCAAAAACAATAGTATTTCAATCCCCCGTTCTCGCAAATTGCGAATTAATGTTGGTGAGAGGCGTTTGGTCTGGTTAAGTCGGATCAGTTTTTCGGTCATAAAATCGGTCATAAAAGTATTGTTTAAAGGCAGCTGAGTGATCTACCAACGTCTGTAATTAGTGAGACGTTACAGGTTTTAATCAGAACTTAATTACTCAAAAAATAGAACTTTGTTTAACATAATTCAAGAGCGATGATTGATAATTCTACTACTAATCGCTCTTGACGAGATTAAACCAATTAAGTCCTCTAGGTTAGATTCAGTTCTAGGCTTAGTTACCGCTACCGACTAGAACCTCTAACTCTGCCAGGGATTTGGCATAGTCTGCGGAGGATAGAGGCACCGACTTAACTTCAGTGACTAATCGCTCAGCATTTTGGAGGTAATAGGTCACAAAATCATTTACCTCCGTACGCTTAACAGCGTTTTTGTTGACATAGATGAAGATTGGTCGGGATAGGGGCGTGTAAGTCCCGTTACGTACCGTTGTCAGAGAAGGCGTCACCCCATTGATAGCAACAGCCTTCAG
>NZ_JAAHHE010000098.1:0-22647 GCF_010692525.1 Moorena sp. SIO3B2 | reverse complement strand
CAATTTTTGAACATATTTCTCAACTTTTGCCTTATTTAAAGGTAGTTGAGATTCTTTAAAATTTACAAGGATTTCCTGAAATTTTTCATCAGGATTAGACAGATTTTTTTTGTTAACATCATGATTTGAAGGAAACTTAACAGGACATCCTAAAAAACGATTGATAGAGTTACTTGCAATTACCTCCCTCGATTTAGGGTTAAGAGCCAATATAACTACAAATACTACAAAAACTAATGCATTAAAGCTCAAAAATATTCCTAAAATATACCAAAATCTTTTCATGGTTATACTCCAAAAATTAAAAAACACTCAATATTAAAGGGTAAAAGCAGTTAAACAATCACATATTGCATGAATTTAATTTGGTCAAAACATATCTGAAGACGCAAAACTGATCCACGAAAAAGGAAGATACGGCTTGACAATTTCTTGCTCTTATTACTTTCTTTCGTTTGACTTCTAATTCTTTCACCATCAAAGATTAAAGTTAATTCTAAATTAGAAGGTAAACAATCATGTGTTATTGGTTTGAGTGTAACCAAAATATCATTTTCTTCTTCCTCAGTTGTGAAAGAAATAATTAGCTCGATTTTGCCAGCTTCCCCTAAATTTACTTCACGCACTCGTTTAATACGTGATTCAGTAGAACCGGAAAATCCAGCAGCAATATAGCTAGGCTCTGAATTGAGTTTTGGATTTCCAAAAACTGGTTCTCTTGGCTGCCAGTCATCGCCATAATTTTCTTTAACCCATTCGTCCAAAATGACTATATTTGAACAATTAACTGGCTCATTTGTTATAAAATCTAACTCTTGAAAAGTGAGTTCGTCAATCTCATTAATTAAAAAACTTACTGTATCATCAGACTCGGCCATCTCAAGTATCTTATCCAGGCGCTTTGATTCTATTTCAGTAAGCTCTGACTTACTTACTAAGTGATAATATTCGGTCAAAACTTCTTTGTCTGCTTGCATCTCTTGTTCTTATATATTCATAAGGTTTCTGGAATTTAAAGCTTGATTATTGTCTATGACTAACCTCCATGCTGGTCTTTTTTATTGAAAAAATCTTTCCCTTAGACGTTTTAATGCTCGTTCACCTCTCTTTCTTGCAGCATCGTGTCTAATATCTAAACGATCGGCAATACTCTTCCATGATAAACCTTTGACTATTTTTAGAACAAGTATTTTTCGATCTTCAGGACTTAAGTCTTCAAAACTACCAATTAATTTTTCTATTTTTTGTTCGATTAAATTATTACTGGTAATCTTGGGAATCAGATCTGATTTTATTTCACCAATCAGTTTTAATTTTATTTATTTATTTTGTTTTTCTGTTTTATAGTATTCTTGAATAATCTTAAAAGAAACACGATTCAGGAAAGCTGGAATATTTACAATTGAAATTTTATACTCAATAATTTTTTTTCGTGTACGAATATATGCTTCTACCAAAATTTCACTTTCATCCCACTTCCCATCTAGTTTGAATTGACGAAGAGAGCGCTTGATAAAAAACAGCAGTTTGCGTGCGCTATCATTCCTCTTGTCTGAAAGGGCATCAACCACCACTTCATTGAGTAAATTGAGTAGGTTGTAGTTGGTAATTTCTTCAGGATCCTTCATTGTTGAGCCATACTAGCCTTTCTATAATATTGTGCTTGAATAATAACAAAGTGTGACACCATGAGCGCTGGTTGACTTACAAAAGTCAGACCCCAAATCTCAAACCCCTTTCTAGATAGGCATTTCCGGCTTGCAGAAAAATGTACTTACCACAGATTCGGAGGGGTGACTCTCTGGCTTGGGTTAACAGATCAACCCCGGATTCTGAAAGTTGCTACCAATGGCTAGATATTGGCTGGGGTCTAAAGTTATTCGTGATTTGACAGTTTGTGGTTATATTTTGTTTTTCGTCGAGTCTCCCTAATTGAAGGTTGTAACATCAAAGGCACTAAGGCTTTAAGTCTCTCTCCAACTGATCAAAGCAAAACGGCACTGCCAGGATGATCGCGGCTGCGCTACCTCCGTATTGCAGTAGAGCTATTGTCTCAGAAGATCCTAGAGGCAACATTTCGCTCGATGGAGAGGTATTAATAATGATCTGGTCTTCGGGTTGCATAGTAGTTTTTAGGAATTGATTAAAGTTTGGGCTATATAGTTATGTGGCACATCTTGGAGATTCTGTGACAATCGCGATTAAAGTTTGGGCTATATAGTTATGTGGTACATCTTGGAGATTCTGTGACAATCGCATTAAACTATGAGAGACTGTGAATAATTGCTCCGTAGGTTTGCCGTTCTCTAATTCTGGGAAACCCAACACGTGAAAAAACCTAAAACCCCAACTTTGGCACCGCCTGTCGTTTCGTCTCCTCACCCCGTCTATACATATTTAGTAATGGTCACAGGAGACACATGACCCGTTAACTTCTGAACTGTGGCCATAATAAGTTGCACCAGAAATACCACCAGCATGATATCCAACACGGTCTAATCCATGCTCTCTGATGGCTGCCAGGATATAAGCTATTCATTTCGGAGTGTATTTTGAGCGTGCCATATAGTCTAAACTCCAGAACAGTAGGAGGTAAACAAAAACAATATCAATGTGCTGAAAAGCCACAAGAACCAATTGTTACCAATACAACACAACCTCCTGTTCCTCGGTCATGGGATCCCTGGTGTTGAAACTCAGAATATAGAAAACCTATACTTTCTTTATTCTTTCAAGGCTCAAGAAAAAATTAGAATAGTTTTAAACTTTAATAAGGCTGTCTCATCCCTTCCTAGTTAACATCCCTCATCAGCATCAACTCTCCCCAGATCAGGAGCAAATCTTCTTGCTAAGTTTCGCGAGTGAGATGGAATATCAGGAAATTGCAAGTCAACTGAAGACCTCTAGAGAGTTGTGGCGCAAACCCATGAGTCAAATCTACATGATTTTAATAATTTTGTGGAATAGGCATCTTGGTGGAATGGGCATCTGGCTGTGGAACGGGCATCTTGATGGAACGGGCATCTTGATGGAATGGGCATCTGGCTGTGAAACGGGCATCTTGCCCGTTACAATTCCCAGGCGGGCAGGATGCCCACCCCACTGATATTTATCCCGCCCCTCAGCAATGCCATAAATTTGACATAACAACGGCTAATCGCTAATTTTCACCTATGATGTCTAATTACTAATTCCCAGCTTCACAGGACTTAATCAGTTTATTGAAATCTTCAGGAGGTTCCGCACCACCAGTAATTTCCAGACCAATACTTAGAAACTCTTCATAGGGGTATTTTTCTTGAATTTTATCAATGGTACACTGACAAAAAGCCTGAGCCTCTGAGCCCTTAGTCCCAACACATTGCCCCATGTAAAAATTGACAAACTCTGGTGTATAGCCAATCTCAGAGTTTTGGAGGATAGTCTCAGCCTCTTCAGGGATAGTCAAGGGTTTTTGAGGAATAGTCTCAGCTTCTTCAGAAATAGTTCCAGGTTTTTGGAGGATAGTCTCAGGTTCTTGGGAATAACCCACGGTTGGGCTGACGAGAGCAAACAAACAGGCACTGATAATTGATAGCTGGTATCGTTTGATGTTCATGCTTTTTAACCTCTACAGAAATTAGCCCATTCGGACTATTTTAACAATTGCACACTATTAGGTTTCCCATCTTTTCTCTGAAAGAAACATTAGGCAAAAGGCTTGCAGGGAACATGCAAAACGGAACCATGTCACCTTTGTACATGTCACCTTTGTAATTATGTATATAGATCCCCCCTAACCCCCCTTAACAAGGGGGGAATTAGATTCAAAATTTACCCTTACTAAGGGAGATTGAGATTCAAAAGTCCCCCTTACTAAGGGGGATTTAGGGGGTTCTGAATCAGGGATTAACAAAACTGACATGCTCCCAGACAAAACAGATAATCAACAATTAACTGTTAGCAATTTCCAAAGGAATAAAAGACTAGCCAAGAAACACAATACCAGTTTTTAGCTTGTAGGGTAGGTCTAGATTAGATTATCTCAGTTGCTAGTTATCAGTGAGTAATTATCAAAAATTACCTCAAAATCCCTTCCACACACCAAATAGTAGTATTCCTAGATACTCAATTTTCGATTATTGGTATCAAAAGCTAAAAGTTATCAGGATAACGTAAGCTATCAGCTATCAGCGTGTCGCGTATCAGCTATCAGCCATTCGCGTAGCGTGGCCAACGGCCAAGGCCAACGGCTGAATGCTTACCTTTCAGCTTTTGAATAAAATAAGCTGACGGCTGACCGCTGACTGCTGAATGCTCACGGAATAACTAGCAACTTTCTTGAGATTACTTCGCCCACCCCACTTTAATTGGTATTTTTTTTAGATGCAAGTCCCTAATTACTACCAATAATCATCCCGACCAGTAGCACAAAGCCAATCCAGACATTTTGGCGAAAAATATCTCCATAGACAGATGTGGGATGATTGGGCTTTCGTAGTCTAGTATAGTGCCAAATCCAGACTACTGTCGCTATCACTAGCGCTAACCAAAAGCCCAGTTGGAGATCCACCACAACTCCCAGGCCAGCAAGCAAGCTAGCACTACCAGCAAAGAACACACCTACGGCATCAGCAGCATACTTACCGAAAAACAAGGCACTAGAGCGCACCCCAATCCTCTGGTCATCCTCCCGGTCTGGCATGGCATAGACTGTGTCAAATCCCAATGCCCAAAGTACCGTTGCTCCCCAGAGTAACCAGGTAGCTGGTTCTAGAGTAGTAGTAATGGCACTCCAACTAATCAGTACAGCAAAACCCCAAGCAATGGCCATAACCAGTTGCGGTACAGGAAACACTCGCTTGGCAGATGGGTAAAACACAATTACTGGTACAGCGGCCACGCAAAGCCCAAAGGTGAAAGCATTAAGATACAGGGCAATCACCCCAGCGCAGACCATAGCAACTAAGGCAACTACTACACCAACTTTGACCGATAGGGCTTTGGATGCCAAAGGGCGTGAGCGAGTTCGCGCCACTTGGGAATCAATATTGTGATCCCAAACGTCATTAATTACACAGCCAGCAGCACTGGTGGCTAAGGTTCCAAGAATAATCACGCTAACCAGGGGAATCGGTGGTTTCCCTTGGGCTGCTAAAAAAACTGCCCACAGTGCTGGCACCATTAAAATCAATCGTCCAGTTGGCTTGTCCCATCGCAACAGTCGCATAATGGCTAGCCAGGTGGGTATGGGATTGGGGTTTGGCTGGGTAAGCATAGCAGGAATGGTGACTCGTTTGTTGGTAATTTTGTTTGTAGGTAATTTTCCGGATTGTTTCCTCGAATCAGAGGAATTTCACAATAGGAGATAGTGCCTATTTTTTGTTAGTCTCCTTAAAGATATCGTTATTGATAGGTTTCGGGTTGATATCTGTAAGCAGGATACATCAATATGGTTAACTCACTGACCCAAGACATTTTCCTACATGTTTCCACTCCTGACAAAGAGCAAGAGCGCATTATTGCTGCCATCGATATTGGTACCAATTCCATTCACATGGTGGTAGTGCGAATTGATCCCAAACTCCCGGCATTCACGATTATTGGTAAAGAAAAGGACACGGTCAGGTTAGGAAATTGCAACCCCCGGACCGGTGAGTTGACCCCCGAAGCCATGAACAGAGCGATCGCAACTCTACAACGCTGCAAGGAACTGGCAGCCAGCCTCAATGCTGAAAACATCGTTGCTGTAGCAACCAGTGCTGTGCGGGAAGCTCGGAATGGCCAGGCTTTTTTACAGCAGGTATATACAGAATTGGGTTTATTGGTCAACCTAATTTCTGGTCAGGAGGAAGCACGACGCATCTACCTAGGTGTGTTGTCGGCTATGGAATTCAACAACCAGCCCCATATCATTATTGATATTGGCGGTGGTTCAACGGAATTGATCCTCGGGGATAGTCACAACCCCCGTTCCCTAAGTAGCACAAAAATAGGAGCCGTTCGTCTTACAAAGGAGTTTGTAACTACAGACCCCATCAGCCAAAGTGAGTTTCTCTATTTGCAAGCCTATATCAGGGGAATGTTAGAGCGAGCTGTTGACGACATCCAGGGTAACTTGAAACTCAGTGAACAGCCTCGTTTAGTGGGGACATCTGGCACTATTGAGACCCTAGCCAAGATGCACGCCTATGAACATCTGGGTATGTTACCTAATCCCCTAACGGGTTATGAGCTGACTCGTCAAGATTTGGAAAAAATGCTCAAGCGCTTAGCTGCTATGAGTTTGGCTGAACGCTCAACCCTGCCAGAGATGTCCGAGAGGCGTTCAGAAATTATTGTTGCTGGCACAATCATTTTATTAGAAGCCATGAAGCTTCTGGGAATGGAGTCGATCATAATTTGTGGACGATCACTCCGGGAAGGCTTAATCGTTGACTGGATGCTTACCCATGGATTGATTGAAGACCGGCTACGCTACCAAGATGAGGTCAGGGAAAGGAGTGTAATCGCAGTGGCTGGGAAATATCAGGTCAACCTGGATTATAGTCAGCGGGTGGCTAACTTTGCCCTGAGCTTATTTGACCAAACCCAAGGAAAACTCCACAATTGGGGAACACAGGCACGGGAATTACTTTGGGCAGCAGCAGTTTTACACAACTGTGGCGTGTATGTGAGTCATTCGTCCCACCACAAGCATTCTTATTACTTAATTCGCAATGCTGAACTGTTGGGGTTTCTGGAGCCAGAAATTGAAATCATTGCTAATCTGGCCCGTTACCATCGCAAGAGCCCTCCGAAGAAAAAGCATGAGAATTACAATAATCTGGCCAATCAAGAGCATCGGCTGTTGGTGAGTCAGCTCAGTGCTTTGTTACGGTTAGCTGTTGCTTTAGACCGTAGACATATTGGAGCAATTCGGCATGTTAAGTCGGATTATCGCTCCGATGATAAGGCACTTTATCTAGATCTAGTTCCCGCTTTGACCAATGATGATTGTGCTTTGGAACTGTGGAATTTGGATTATAAAAAATCGGTATTTGAAGAGGAATTTGGAGTTAAAGTGGTTGCGAGGTTAGCATCCAAGAGTAGTCAGCATTATTAAGCTATTAGCTCTCAGCCATTGAGACATTATCAATACATTATCAATAGGGTAAGCATTCAGCTATCAGCCTTGGCCTTGGCCTTTGGGTGATAGCTGAATGCTTACAACGCTATAATACCAATTGATATATAATAACAGACGTAATAACTAAATCCAATATAACTGTGTCCAAAAACTCATGTACTCGCATTCTTGATTGCTTGTATATCAGCACCTATAAAAATACCTTACCAATGCGTGTTGACATCTGGAACCAACTGAAATTGTCAACAGACCGCTTGCAATCTCTTCACGCCTGTGGCCAGGATATCTCCACCTTAAAGGAAAAAATTGCAGCTGGGTTCAAAATTCTCGAACCCATCGAACTCTACTGGAAATTTCCAGGGATAAATGCATTTCGACGATTGCAGCAGCACTTTGAGCGCCAGGAATATTCCCGACTTTCCTGGGAAGTGACTCAAATTATACGTTTGATGTCTAGCCGTGCTGAACTGTATGCCCAAGCATACATGGATCAGATTTTTGCAAGCGAACAGAAAGATGGACAGCAAATTATATCGGTCGATAAGTACAATCAAAACTCTAATCAACTCGATTTTACCGTCTTATTTGTCGAAGACGACATGACACCGGAAAAAGAAAAAGAATTACGCCAAAAACTGGCAGAAATAGCCTCGAAAACAGACAATTTTATTTATCAGCTCATCGTCATTTCTAACTTTGAGGATGCCCTAACAGCTTTGATGTTGAATCACAGCATTCAATGCTGTGTTATCGGCTACGACTTTCCCCTGCGTTCAAACAACTGTTTGTCACTGCTCGAAACATACATGAGTGGGTTAGAACAAGCTGAATTAGCTGGGGAATATTACCAACCGAGAGGTCTTACTTTAGGTGCGATTATACATAAGTTACGTCCAGAGTTGGATTTATACTTGTTGAGCGATGTATCCGTGGTTGATGTGGATGCTGATACGAATCAGAATTTCCGCCGCGTTTTCTACAATCAGGAAGACTATCTTGAAGTACACTTAAGTATTATTCAAGGCATCGAAAAACGTTACGAAACCCCTTTCTTCGATGCCTTAAGAAATTACAGCAAAGAACCCACAGGGGTATTTCATGCCATGCCCATTTCCCGGGGAAATTCCATCTTTAAGTCTGATTGGATTCAGGATATGGGAGAGTTCTACGGTCAAAATCTATTTTTAGCAGAAACTTCAGCAACCAGTGGAGGATTAGACTCATTACTACATCCTACTGGTCCCCTAAAGGAGGCTCAAAATTTAGCAGCGAAAAGCTTTGGTTCTAGGCAAACTTTTTTCGTGACTAATGGGACTTCAACTGCCAATAAAATTGTTTTGCAAGCAATTGTAAGCCCAGGTGATATTGTCTTGGTTGACCAGAATTGCCACAAATCTCACCATTACGGCATCGTCTTAGTAGGTGCTCAACCCCTTTACCTCAATGCCTATTCCCTCAAAGAATATAGTATCTATGGTGCTGTGCCTTTAAAGGAAATCAAGCAACAATTGCTCAAGTTCAAGCGGGAGGGGCAATTGGAGCAGGTGAAGATGCTGTTACTCACAAACTGTACCTTTGATGGCATTGTTTACAACGTTAAGGGAGTCATGGAAGAAATACTGGCAATCAAGCCAGATCTGGTTTTCCTCTGGGACGAAGCCTGGTTTGCCTTTGCTGGTTGCACCTCAACCTATCGAGAACGTACAGCAATGCAAGCTGCCACTGACCTTCATACTCGCTATCACAGTCCCCAATACCGAAAGGAGTATGCAGCCTTTAAGGAACAATTTGATCGGCTTGACCCAGAGGATGATGACACCTGGCTGAACCAGCACCTCTTACCCGATCCAGATCAAGTCAAGATTCGGGTGTACTCAACCCAATCAACACATAAATCTCTGTCTGGCATGCGTCAATCATCCATGATTCACATCTGGGACGAGGAGTTCAACCGTAGGTCGGAAATTGATTTTCTAGAGGCTTACATGACCCACACCACCACCTCCCCCAATTACCAAATTCTGGCTTCTCTGGATTTAGCGCGGCGACAAGTTGATTTGGAAGGCTTCAAATTGGTTCATTCCCAGATTGATATGGCAATGATAGTGCGGGAGAAGGTTAACACTCATCCATTGCTAGGAAAATACTTCAAGATACTTACTCCTGAAGAGTTGATTCCGGAAACCTATCGCCCATCAGGTCTGAAAAGTTACCAAACTCAGGAAGATCCAGAAGTAGAGTTCCAGTGTATCGAGCAAGCCTGGGAGGATGATGAATTTGTTCTCGACCCCACGCGGCTGACTTTGTACATTGGCAAGACAGGCATCGATGGCTATACTTTCCAAAATTCTGTACTGATGGAACAGTTTAATATTCAGGTTAACAAGGTTTCCCTCAATACGGTTTTATTAATGACTAATATCGGGACAACCTGGGGTTCGGTAACATATTTGCTTGATTGCCTGCATAAAATTGCTGAGGGGTTGGAGCAGGAATTGTGCCAATACAATCAAGTGGAAATCAAATTATTTGAAAACAAGCTGCAACAGCTAACACTGAATTTGCCTTCTTTGCCTCATTTCAGCGAGTTTTACTCCGGCTTCCGTTCTCACCCGGCAACTGGGCAAGGGAACCTACGGAGCGCCTACTTCCTGGGTTTGGACGAAGAAAAAATAGAATACCTGAAGCTAGACAATGAAATAGATGAGATAATGGCGTCTGGGCGAGAACTGGTTTCATCTACATTCATTATTCCTACCCCACCGGGTTGCCCGATTTTAGTTCCTGGTCAAGTTGTAACTGGGGCGATAGTCTTCCTAATGAAGCAGCTTGCTCCTGATGCCATTCACGGTTATCGACCTGACTTTGGATTGCCCGTGTTTGCTCAATATGTTTTGGACAGTCTCAATAAAACTACAGAATCTGCAATGACTAAAACAACAGCCTTCACTCATTTAGCTATAGCTGTTACGAACCTTAATGCCAGTATTGCTTTCTACGCTAAGTATGGTCAGATGTCAGTAGTGCGCTTGCGCGTAGAACCAGGGACAGTTTGGATGTCCGACAACATTAGACCCTTTGCCCTAGCTCTACTTGAGGAAGAAGAGGCCAAGCCGATCTTGCCCCCGAGTCATATTGGTATTGCTTGTGTCAGTTGCGAACAAGTGGATCAGCTCTGCAAACTTGCTCGCAAAGAGGGTTGTTTACTTGACGGACCTAAGGATTATGGTCCTCCAACTGGTTACGCAGCCTATCTAAGGGATCCTGATGGACACCATGTAGAAATTTCCTACGGTCAAGAGGCCGCTTTTGACATCCTCCCATCGTTAAATCAAAGATTATAACGTTCGCGTAGCGGCTCCAAAGGAGCTGGGATTCCTAAACCTCACGATTTGGTTTGGTGCTTCAATGCAACAGCCTCCACCCTAAGCGGGGTTTTATGGTCTTACGTTCGCGACCCAGACTATCCCCGCAAGTCCTGCGGTTCTCATGTGTCGAGTTTCAAGAAAAGTCTTGATGTAATGCATGATTCGAGGGTTGGCCTTCCATTGCCCTGTCATCTTTTCCCTAGAGACGAAACCTTAGGATAGTGGAGTCTTAATTAATAAATTTTTACCCTTCTCTGCATAACCTGCCAACCATAAAGACTCCACTATCCTTACGGTAACTTCAAAGTCTACCGATTTTGCTGCGCCGCCAGTTTACTGGACTTCGCTCGTATAGGCGCATCTGTTTCCAATCGGCAAAGCCGACGCTACGCGAACGTCTCGGGTGGGTCATTGACCACCCTCAATAAGCGCACATCTATCGTTAAAGACGCAATTCCTCTCTCGCTAACCCTACGGGTATAACGAGAGAGGAATTGCTCTTAAGGATGAGTCTAGATATACTCCGATACTTTTTAGCTACCAAAATCTACCAAAGGCAAATTCTGGCTCGCCAATGCAAGATGCTTTCACATCCAGGGGGTATCTCCCAAAGCTCTGACGGAATATCCCGCGAGCGCCATAAAAATGTCAACCCCAAAGTTGGTTCCACCGGGATAGAGAGCGCAACTATTAAACCCTTGGTTTTCGGCTTTAATTTAAGTTACATAATAATCCCTGTCGGTGTTACCCTAATTTAATTATAACAAATAATAAGAGTTTTTGCTGAGGGGGTGACATGAGCCCCAAAAAGCTTACTATATAAGGCTTTGATGCCAATGGTATCATGGAAGATACAGTCGGAAATTAACCCTCAATTCATTTTCTGGAAGCTCAAACCCTTATAACTACGTCCAATGTTTGCCCAAAACAGAATGTATATTTTTGTGAATTATCGGCTGAAATTTTTACCCAGTAAGGATTTCAGCTTGCATGTCACCCCCCCAGGAGTTTTTGGTAGACTCTGCGACATTTTCTCTAGCTGTTTACTAACCCTATACCGAGCTAGCTTAAGCAGCCACTTATATCATGTCCGGTTGAATACTTACACGCTTGCCCGAATCGAAGGCAGAGGGCAGAAGGCAGAAGGTAGAAGTAAAGGAGTAAGGTTTAATCGGTAATGGTGTTTTATCACTAATTATCCGGACATGATATTACAAAATATCATATTCCATCTTACCTTAAATCTAAGTGGTAATAGCTGAATGCTTATAAAAAGATTGACAGGTCAAGTCTTCCACTAGAAAGTTTACTGTCAATCTTTATGAATTTTATTTACACCGCTGGGGTTTGACGAAATCGTGTAAGCATTCAGCTATCAGCGTGTCGCGTATCAGCTAATGAGCTAAATCTCAGCGTCGAAGCCTGTGCCACGCACGCTAGGCGAACAGCTTTTGAAAAAAACAGGTAAGCATTGGAATAATGCTGAGTTACTTGGACTTTTAGCTGACGGCTGACGGCTGAGTGCTGAATGCTTACGAAATCGTTAGCCATAAAAATCCGCTGATCAAACCAGCAATTTATCGACTAACTGAACTAGGCTATTAACCCCAACACTAATTGAGATTAACTTTAAAGACTTTTTGCTTTTCTGATTCTGCTTTGGGCAAACTCAGGCTCAAGATGCCGTTATTGTAATCAGCTTTAACCTGATCGTGTTGAACCCGTGTTGGTAAGGGAATCACCCGCTGAAAGTTACCATAACGGAATTCTGAACGTGTCATCCCATTTTCTTCAGTACTAGTTTCAGACCGACGCTCACCACTAATAGACACGGCTTGCTCTGTCACCTGAATATCGAGATCTTTAGAATCTATCCCAGGAATCTCAAGCTTTAATTCCAGGGTTTCTGCTGTCTCCTGCAGTTCCGCCGCTGGCATAAAACTTGTTCCCTTCAGACCACGATCTTCAAATGGGGTGAATTCATCAAATAGCCGATTCATTTCCCGTTGTAAGTTAGTGAATTCTCGGAAAGGGTCCCAACGAATAAGTGCCATAATCGTTTGCCTCCGTCTAGTGACATATCCTTACGGTTTAGATCCACTTTTTTCACCCATACTGAGGATTGTTAACGGTTAGCGAAACGTCACCGCTTGGATGATTTGATTTAACCTGTTATCAATCTATCAACCCCGAAAAGGTCTTTGAGTTCGGTTCCCTTCCTAAACCACTAGGCTAATTCCCGTACAGATATAAATAATAGATAATTTGAATCTCAACCATATCCCCAATACCTCAGGGGAGTTTGAACAAATTTGAGTACGATTGTCCTTAGTTATCATTCAGGTTGTGGTAGCGGGCGCAGGCGTAGAGATCAAATAATGCTCCAACTAGGCTACAGGTAAAGGCAATCACTAATACTCCCTGAATGGGGGATCCACTACCAAAAATAGTCAGAAATTTCAATAGCTCAGTTGTGGCAGTAAGACCAAACCCTGTTAAGCCCGGAATGTATCCTATTATACCAAAACCGGCCAGTAAACCAATAACTAGTGCCACTGGAGCCATAAAGCTCAGAAGGATTGTTATTACCAAAGAACGGAGAAAGTTTGGCAAAATGCTCATAAAATTTAACCACATAAGCAGGTGAGTTAAAAGCCAGAGCCAAAGTATGACTTGGCACTTTCTACCTTAGGCGAAATCCCTGTCGATAACCGAAAATGTCAAAAATCTTAAATTTTCATTAAAAATCTTGGTAAAGGTCTGTGAATCTGGATCATAAAGCCGGGTTGTTGGTGGCTTGTTAAGGGCTACCGGTAGTCGGTTAAATTGATCGGCCTCAAGGTCCCTGGCTTGATATATCAGTGATTTCGGCTCAGTGACAGGGGACTTCCAACCCTAAAAGACCCTACCCAATTCCTGAGAAGCTGTGGATCAAAAGTTATCATTCCTGTTAAGATTCTTCGTTGATTGCGGACAGGTTAACTCGTCCCAGGACTCAAGTACGTGGGATGAGCTAGTACGTAACTCCCTTTCTTAATAACAAATCACTAATGACTAACGGCGATCGAATCAGTTACCAATTCCCAGACAACTTCATATGGGGAGTAGCCACCGCTTCCTATCAGATTGAAGGAGCAGTAAGTGAAGGAGGACGCAAACCTAGTGTGTGGGATACCTTCAGTGGTACCCCTGGAAAAATACTTAACGGTGATACCGGTGCTGTCGCTTGTGACCACTACCATCGCTACAAAGAAGATATAGAGCTGATGGTCAAACTAGGGATCAAGGATTATCGCTTTAGCATTGCTTGGCCTCGGATTATTCCTGACGGGCGTGGCAAAGTCAATCAGGAAGGGGTTGATTTCTATAAGCGCTTGGTGGATTGCTTGTTAGATCATGGCATTACTCCCCATGCCACTCTATTTCATTGGGACTCTCCCCAAGCCCTAGAAGACAAATACAAGTCTTGGCTTTCTCGCCAGATGGCGTTTGACTTTGCGGATTATGTTACCGCTGTGGTCACTCAATTAGGCGATCGCATTACCAATTGGATGACCATTAATGAGATCATGTGTTTTACTCACTTAGGCTATGGGGTTGACCAGGACCCGATCCATGCTCCCGGTAGGCGTGTTAAATCCATCAAACAGGTATGGCAAACCTCTCATCATGCCCTTTTAGCTCATGGTTTGGGCTGTCAAGCCATCCGTAGTGCTTCCCGGGTTCCCTGTTCTATCGCCTTTGTGGATAACTTGTCCGTCACGGTGCCAATCAATGAGTCACCGTACCATGTGGCAGCAGCAAAAAAGGCCTTCCCTTTATGTGGGCAAAATGGCGGTATCATTATCCCTGCTCTGACTGGTGCTTATAGTCCTGAATTACTGGAAGTGTTAGGAGACAATGCACCAGACATCGGACCATGTGACCTACAAATCATTCATCAGCCTCTGGATGGGATTTGTCTTAATATTTACACTGGTACCTATGTCCGGGCTGCTGACAATCCACAGGGGTACGAGTTCCTTGGTATGCCCAAAGGCTACCCTCGCATGCATCTGCCTTGGCTGAATATCCTACCAGATTCCCTTTATTGGGGGGTTCGTCATGTCAGTGAAACCCTGGGGCGTTCAGATTTGCCGATGTTTATCACTGAGAATGGCTGTGCAGCACAGGATGAATTGACTGCTAAGGGTGAGGTGATTGATACGGACAGGATTCTGTACCTCCGAGAGTACTTTAAAGCAGCCCATCGCGCTGTTAGTGAAGGGTATCCTCTTAATGGTTATTTCCTCTGGAGTCTGATGGATAACTTTGAGTGGTATTGGGGATATGATCGGCGCTTTGGGATTACTTATATTGATTACCCAACCCAACAGCGTATTCCTAAGGCGAGTTTTGAGTGGTATTCCGAGTGTATTCAAAATAATCGGGTGGTTTGATCATTAATCGGAAAAACCCGATAAAACCCAATGGGTATATTGGTAATCCGTTACTTTAACCCTAGCTATAGGGTTAAGGGGTAAGTCCTAGTCGCGATCGCGAAGCGTGACCATTCGCGTAGCGTGGCCAATAGGCCAAGGTCAATCGCATTTGATCTGGTAGCGATCGCTATTTTTGTTTGCCTATTTTTGTTTTCTATTAACAGAATATTAGAATTTTGTCAAGATTTATTTAATATAAGTTTTACTTATTTACATTATTTAATAACCTGACGGCAAATTACTCCGAAAACCCTTTACAAAACTTAGTATATTGCTTAATATAAATACATGAAGGCGCAAACAAGCCGGACGAACCTCGATAACTTCATATTCATACCCGCAATCATAAGAACATGACTACTGTATTACAACAGAGCAACACCTCTGTGTGGTCTCAGTTCTGCAATTGGGTCACCTCCACCAACAACCGCCTCTATGTAGGTTGGTTTGGTGTGTTAATGATCCCAACCCTGCTAGCTGCTACCACCTGCTTCATCATTGCTTTCATCGCTGCTCCTCCTGTGGACATCGATGGTATCCGTGAGCCGGTTGCTGGCTCCCTGATGTATGGCAACAACATCATCTCTGGTGCTGTTGTTCCTTCTTCTAACGCCATTGGCTTACACTTCTACCCAATCTGGGAAGCTGCTTCTCTAGATGAGTGGCTCTACAACGGTGGTCCTTACCAGCTAGTAGTGTTCCACTTCCTGATTGGTGTATTTGCCTACATGGGTCGTGAGTGGGAACTGAGCTACCGCTTAGGTATGCGTCCTTGGATCTGCGTCGCTTACAGCGCACCGGTTGCAGCTGCTAGCGCCGTATTCCTGATCTACCCGATCGGACAAGGTTCTTTCTCCGATGGTATGCCTCTCGGTATCAGCGGAACCTTCAACTTCATGTTCGTGTTCCAAGCTGAGCACAACATCCTGATGCACCCCTTCCACATGCTAGGTGTAGCCGGTGTATTCGGTGGTTCTTTGTTCTCTGCGATGCACGGTTCTTTGGTGACCTCCTCCTTAGTGCGTGAGACCACCGAAACCGAGTCTCAGAACTATGGTTACAAGTTCGGTCAAGAGGAAGAAACTTACAACATCGTGGCAGCTCATGGCTACTTCGGTCGTTTAATCTTCCAATACGCTTCCTTCAACAACAGCCGTTCCTTGCACTTCTTCTTAGGTGCATGGCCTGTAATCGGCATCTGGTTTACTGCACTGGGCATCAGCACCATGGCATTTAACCTCAATGGCTTCAACTTCAACCAGAGCATCATCGACTCACAAGGTCACGTGATCAACACCTGGGCTGACGTACTCAACCGTGCCAACCTAGGTTTCGAGGTAATGCACGAGCGTAACGCTCACAACTTCCCTCTAGACCTAGCTGCGGCTGAAGCTACTCCCGTAGCTTTGACTGCTCCAGCAATCAACGGTTAATTTCAACTTGGCTTAATCTACTTGATTAGAAAAAAGCGCTCTCCAGATGGGGAGCGCTTTTTTGTTTGTCTGTCATTATTTGAGTTCTCAGGTTTTAGGGAGTAGGGAGTAGGGAGTAGGCAAGAAAATTTAGATTTAGCTTACGGTTACTAGGAAAGGCTGTATTTATTGGTAGTCATTTGTTAGTTTTCAATACCCCTTCACCTTTTGTGTTTTCTGTTGCATTTAATAAAACTTAATAAAAAATTGTCGATAACTTAATAAAAAATTTCAATTTGTCTGTGGTAACTGGGTTTAATATCAACAAAACAATAATATCAAGTCTGATAGCATCGATATATAGCAATTTTCAGAGTCATGAGGTACAGAGGATTTTTCCTTGTTGCCTGTTGCCTGTTGCCTGTTGCCTGTTGCCTACTCCCTACTCCCTACTCCCTACTCCCTACTCCCTACTCCCTACTCCCTATTCTCAAGGACCAATGACTAATGACAACTGAAACCCTTGTCATCGTAACCAGTATTGCACCAGGAAATGTTAAGAAGCAACAAGCCGCTATTAATAGCTGGCTTACTCTAGGATTTGAGGTTGTTTCTTTAAATATTATAGAAGAGATTGAGAAACTCCAGCCTTTATATCAAGACATTAAATTTCACAGAGTATTTCGAGATGGACGAGAGCATTATGGTAAGCCTTATGTTTACATTGATGACCTCTTATCCTATTTGCGTGAGTACGGTAGCCAAATCTGTGGAATTGTTAACGCAGATATTATCTTAAAAGCTGAGCAGGATTTTACAGAATTTATTCGAGAGCAGACTCAAGACTCTATTCTGCTCGCTTCACGAGTCGATATTGATACTGCTGAATCAATCAACGGTGAGATTTACGATGTTGGGGTTGATGTGTTCTTTTTTGAAAAAGAACTGCTGGAAAAATTTCCATCCTCTGACTTTTGCCTTGGTATTCCCTTTTGGGATTTCTGGGTACCAGTGATTGCTTGGCAACAGGGGTTAACCATAAAAGACTTAGTCTCTCCCGTTGCTTATCATGTCAAGCACTCTACCAACTATAGCTACGAAATCTGGCAAAAATCTGCCCTTAAATTTACAAAAATATTTGCCCCAGCTCGCTATAAATCCTATCAGAAAAAAGCTGATATAAATAAAGTAGATTATGACCTAATTGGTCACATGGATAATTATATCGTTAACCAATTTTTGACAATTTATCAAAACAGTAAGCAACCGATTATCTACAAACCCCGATTACCTGATGCTCAGAATCCAGTCTATAGCCATACCAATACTAAAAATCACGATTATAATTCCTTAGTTTGGTTAGCATGGAGCTCTTATCATGCTGGTAATTTTACCACTATGGCTGAGCAGTTAAAAAACTCCCTAACCATTACCCCTTACCAACCAACAGAAACAATTTCTGATTGGATAGAGCAATTTACTACATTTTCAGCTGCTCATAATTCTCCATTCAATTCTTATGCATTCAGTAACCTAACGGAATGGCAATATCTAATCCGATCTACTCTGCTTAATCGACCATTTAGTACCTATCAATGGCAACCAAAAGTATCGATAATCACATCAGTATTTAAAGGGGATAAGTATATTGAACCCTTCCTTAAGGATATTACCCAGCAGACTGTTTTTGCTGAATGTGAATTAATATTGGTTAATCCCAATTCTCCTGGAAATGAAGAGCCTGTGATTAAAAAGTATATGACCAGGTATCAGAATATTATCTATATAAAATTGGATGAAGACCCAGGGCTTTATGAAGTTTGGAACATGAGCATTAGATTAGCCCGTGGTCACTATATTACAAACGCTAATCTCGATGACCGCAGAGCGCCCAGACATATCGAAGAACATATGAGAGCCTTGGATGAGCATCCTGATGTGGACGTGGTTTGCGCTCCTCTGAAAGTTACGATGCAACCCAATGAAACCTGGGATAATAATACCGCTCATGCAGTCTGGTATGTGGGATTTCCGGAGTATTTTGGAACTGAAGACTTTTTTCAAGAAAAGTGGTGGGCTGAAGGGGAAGAAAAAGGTAAGATCGGCTCCCAAAATCTTCCCCATTGTATGCCGGTATGGCGGAAGAGTGTCCATGAAAAAAATGGCTATTTCGATGAAATTGAGTATGGCGCGAGTGCTGATTGGGAATTTTGGTTACGTTGTTCAACCAATGGTTCTAAATTCATGCTATTGAGGGAACCTTTAGGAATTTACCTAGAAGACCCTCAATCCTATAACAGGCGGTTTGAGTCAACGGTTGATTTTGAGAAAAAAATTCTACAGGAGTATTATGTACCGCTAACTGAGGAATCCAATGGTAACGGAAGCCTTGATGTCTCCGAAACTGAAGAGCAGGATTCAGGGTTTGAAGACTCTGGGGATTATCCGAAAAAACTCGATCTTGCTTCTGCTTTACAGTATCATTACGGGGAGCATCGCTCTGGATGGTCTTATGCGATGAATAGCTTGAAAGCCTTACACAATGATGCTGGAATCTTGGTGGATGGCTTCATAGAAAAGAAATTCGCCTGGGGTTCGGATCCTGGAGATTGTAACAACACCCCAACTGCTTATACAGAGCCTTGGATTGGATTCATCCATTGCCCTCCCTATGTCCCTAAATGGTTTCAAGAACACCTGTCACCTCAGGCAATATTTGCAAGTCAGTTGTGGCAAGAAAGTATTAAGTATTGTCAAGGTCTATTTTGTTTGTCTGAAGACTCTCGTCGATGGCTCCAAAAGCAGCTAGATGTGCCAATTGTTAGCGTTATCCATCCTACGGAAACCCCAGATGTTATCTTTTCGATGGATAAGTTTTTGTCAAATCCTGAGCCAACTATTATCCAAATTGGGATTTGGTTGCGGAAGATGCACTCTATCTACTATTTACCGGTAAAAAACTACAAAAAGATGGTGTTACGTAAACCCTATTCCGGGGAGATGTTACACACTGAAAAACAAGTATTTAATTTACAGCCCAATTACAGTTATGTGCAGATAGTTGATTATTTGCCCAATGATGAGTATGATGAAGTCTTGTCAAAGAATATTGCTTATTTGGAGTTGTATGACACCAGTGCCAATAACGCGATCATTGAGTGCATCGTCAGAAATACCCCGGTTTTAGTCAATCCGCTGCCAGCTGTAAAAGAGTATTTGGGCCAAGACTATCCCCTTTACTTCCAGTCTAGACAAGAAGCAGCGGCCAAAGCTGATGATTTTGCTTTAATTGAGGAAACCCACCACTACCTGAAGCAGCACCCGATTAAAGAAAAGCTGACCAGCAATTATTTTTTAAAATCCATTGTTAAATCGGAAATCTATAAACAGTTATCATGAGAATATCCCACAAGCATAAGTTTGTATTCCTCAGCAAACCTAAGTGTGCTAGTACTAGTATTCGCAAGGCATTGGATCCTTACACCGATATTTCCAGTACGGATAAGAAGCGACATTACCATCACCATGTGCCAGCATCTGTGTTAAAGCAGCATTTTGACCGTATGGGTTGGAACTGGAACAGCTACTTCAAGTTTATCAGTATCCGAAACCCTTGGGATATGCTGGTTTCTCTGTACTTCTATGCCAAGCCAGATCACCGAGGTATTTATTGGTGGGAAACAGCAAGAGCAATCCGTGTATCCGAAGACATTATCGAAAAATACCCCTATAACCCAAACACCAGGATGCCATTCAAGCAGTGGATTAAGACAGGAAAATCCTGGGACTTGAAGCAGCAAATATATCTTGATGATTTGTCTACCTATACCCTTCCTTACTATGTTTTTGATGATCAGAATAATTTCCTAGTGGATTATGTTATCCGTGTTGAACACTTAGAGGAAGACTTAGATTTTGTTTCGTCAAAGCTAGGACTAAAGCTAGACTCTTTGAAGATAAATACCAGCAAGCACGACCACTATAGTCAGTATTATGATAGTGAGTCCAAAGCAATAGTATCCGAGATGTTTGAGTATGATATCAATTACGGAAAGTATTCTTTTTAAACTAGGTAATAGGTAATAGGTAATAGGTAATAGGTAATAGGTAATAGGTAATAGGTAATAGGTAATAGGGGGATAACCAACAGGGGTATAGGGTTTGACGGTTTGTTTTATAACTGAATAATATCCAATTTATAGCGTTGTTCAGACTTATGAGATAAAGTCAATTTTATTCCCCTACTCCCTACTCGTAAGCATTCAGCTATCAGCCATTGGCCTACGGCCACGCTACTTGAGGTGCTTTTGAATAAAATAGGCTGACCGCTGACTGCTGAATGCTGAATGCTGAATGCTTATCCCTACTCCCTACTCCCTACTCCCTACTCCCTAAAACCCAGAACTTTTTACCTGAAATTAATAACTGCTATAAAATGAGACTATCACACAAGCATAAATTCCTATTCATTGGCAAGCCTAGGTCTGGTGATACTATGATTAGACAAGCACTAGATCCTTACAGTGATAGTGTTAGTACAGATAAAGGACGACACAACCATCCCCATGTGCCAGCATCTATCTTGAAACAGTATTTTAAACGCATGGGTTGGGACTGGAATAGCTACTTCAAATTCACTTCTGTTAGAAATCCCTGGGATATGCTTGTCTCTGTATACTCCTTTGGAAATCCTGATCAAAATGGCTTCTACTTTTGGGAGAAACAACAGTATAATCCCAACAAAAAAATGCCATTTACAGAGTGGATCACTAAGGGTAAATCCTGGGATATCAAGGCAGGGAAGCACTTAACTGATTTGTCTGCTTACTCACTGTCTTACTCGGCACTAGATGATGATAACACGTTTCTTGTGGATTATGTTATCCGTTTTGAAAATCTAGAATCAGACTTAACTTTCTTGGAGTCTATGCTAGGACTAAAGCTGAATTGTCCTAAGATAGAGCAACACAAACGGGATGATTACACTAATTATTATAATCAGGAGTCTATAGATAGAGTTGCTAATTTATTTTGGTATGACATTAAGTATGGAAATTATAAGTTTGGGATGGCGTAGGGTGGGTTAGGGGCGGCCAGGATTTTGAGGGATTACCAATCAATTTGTATCCGCACCGTAACCCACCATCTTCGATGTTTTGTACCAGATGCTGTAATTGCTGTTCTGGTTTGGATTGATCAGCAGCGCGATCGCATGATCTAGATATGGCGTAGGGTGGGCAGTGCTTACCTTCGAGATTGTTAACTTTTAACTTGGTATGAAGCACTGCCCACCTGAGGATTCTTTTAATTAAGTTCCTGTCGGTGGGCAGTGCCTATAAAAGCTACTCTAAGCTTTGTAATTGCTCGTAAGCACTGCCCACCCTACGATTCATTTTATCTAGGATTAATTTTATCAAAAATATACACGAATAAAAACGATTTTATATTCCAAAACTATCCACAATTATCAACCTAGCCACGGTCTCCATTATCTCAATATTTCGTAATAAAAAAAAATCTAAACCCCTTGACAATTTTATTAATTTATTGATATATTAATAATGTCAGCAAAATTAATGAATAACTGGTCATGACGAAAAATCTTCCGCCTAACTCCGATGAAAATCAGAACCCTGAAAACCCTGGTCGGAAACCTAAGAAAGTCAAGCACATCTTGATCGGTTCTCCTGAACAAGTTCGGCATACTATTTATGCCATTTATGCCCTTAAATACGCCTATCCCGACGAGTGGAGCACTCCCGAACCTACCGAAAACCCTGGTGAGGTTATGACCACCTTGATTCGATATTTCTACGTAGACTAGGATAGGGTTTTGCCAGGGTTTGACGCCCTGGCGACCAGGAATTGTGGAGGTTATTTTTAAGCTATCAGCTATCAGCCAAAGGCTGACCACTGACCACTGACCACTGACGAATGTATTAGTTGATCAGTAGTTATTCAGATTTGAATGCAGTTAAGCTGTACTTGTTGACGTTTACACAATATAATTCGGTCAAGGATTGGGGTTAACCAGAACTTGACCGATTTTTTTTATTGCTATAGTTAAGGTAATTATTAATTTGGTAAGTTACTTTCGTTCCGGGTTTTAGGGAACGCGCACCGTAGGGATTAGGGAGTCCCAGCGGTGAAAAATTTCAAATTGTTGAGAGCAACCGTGAGTTAGTGGATGCAGAGTTATTGCAGGTAATGGCACAAGTAGCAGAACAACTTAGAGCAGAGGGCAAGCAAAACCGTGCTGAGGTTTTACTGGGTCTGAG
>NZ_JAAHHE010000979.1:0-1075 GCF_010692525.1 Moorena sp. SIO3B2 | reverse complement strand
ACCTATTACCCATTAGATTTAGTACAAATGTTCTGCATAAGTGACATGCTCCCGATTCCCTGTCTTGATGCAGCGCATCCCTATTACCTATTACCCATTACCCATTACTTATCACCTATTACCTATTCCCTATTACCCATTACTTATCACCTATTACCTATTCCCTATTACCCATTACTTATCACCTATTACCTATTCCCTATTACCCATTACTTATCACCTATTACCTATTCCCTATTACCCATTACTTATCACCTATTACCTATTCCCTATTACCCATTACTTATCACCTATTACCTATTCCCTATTACCCATTACTTATCACCTATTACCTATTCCCTATTACCCATTACTTATCACCTATTACCTATTCCCTATTACCCATTACTTATCACCTATTACCTATTCCCTATTACCCATTACTTATCACCTATTCCCTATTACCTATTACCCATTACCCATCACCCATTACCTATCACCCATCACCCATTACCTATTACCCATCACCCATTACCTATTACCTATTACCTATTACCCATTACCCATTACCCATTACCTATTACTTATCTTCAATCACAATTGACAAACTAGACGACTCTTGTAACTGAATCTCAGCCCGTTCTACAATCGCAATCGGAATATCTTGCTGATAGGAGCTACCCTTGGCTGTGAGTTCTAGCTGATCAATCGTGTAGTTAGAATCTCCGAGAAAGCTTCGGAGTGCTTCCATAAACTTCTCCTGATTTTGCTCTGAAACTTGGCCATTGCTGATGAAATTCTGAAGGGTTTTCTGGTCAAGATTTCCTGCCTTAGTCCTGATCTGTACCAGCAGGAGAGTTTTCAATTGGTCATAATCCAGATTGTCTCCCACTGCTAGTTTGGGTAACTGCTGGAGAGAGGGAGTCAAAATACTCCGAACTGCTGCTTCCATAACGCTCTTAAGTTGTTCTGGGTCAACAGTTTCGGGAACTGCAACCGCCGGAGTTAGCCTTAAGTTTAAAGTAGCGATCGCAACATCAACAACCTGGATATCGCTGGTAATGATAAACTTATTATCAGCATCAGCTAACTGAGT
>NZ_JAAHHE010000978.1:0-1081 GCF_010692525.1 Moorena sp. SIO3B2 | reverse complement strand
ACTATAGGTCTAAACTTGATTGATAATTCCCAGGTGTGCAACTCGTCTTACTGCTTGCCCAAGAGGAACGTTGAGACCCTTACGCTTTTCCCAAAACGATTTAATTATGGTTGACGTTATGGTTTAAGTTATGGGTCAAGGGAATAAGTGGCTGATGATTCGAGCTATCCCCAACTAAAAGCTAGCGTCAAATTTTGCTTGTTGAATACGCACTAATTCACTTTGAATCTGTTCCCGTAAATTTTGATTATCTTGCATCTCAATAGTAATTTCGTTGAAGCGTTTATTTCCTCCTTCGGGAAAATACTTAGAGACAATTCCCTCTGACTGTTGGCAGTAATCTTTAGCAATCTCTTGGGCGGTCGAGGGCAGCTTATCGATGCTCTGGGGGTCATCGCAGAAAATTTCTGGTTGCTCTCCTAGGATTGTGGTGATTTTTTCATAGGCAGATGCGCGAATAGGCTCTATTTGTAATAGAACTTCAGCATATTGAGTGACGTCATTAGGACTAATCTCAGAGGTGACATCTTGAGCATAGGCTGAAGTTGTAATCACAAGGGTATAAGAGTCTTCAGAAAGCTCAGGGATAAATCCAGATAGCAAACTAATAGCAGTAAGTCCTCCGACAAGGAGAGATTGGGAGAAAATTTGGGTCAAGCTAAGTTTTAGAGAGTTAGCAGTGAGCATGATGATAGATTATGATCAAAACAAACAATAACCAAAACCACTAAGGGCTAGTTTAATGTGAATTAATTTATGGGTGGTAAGTTCCTCATAAGGCAAGATATTCTGGGGATTGGGAATGTAAGCTATCAGCTATCAGCTATCAGCTATCAGCTTTGGGCTTTTGGCCAGGCTACTGGAGATGCTTTTAAATAAAATAAGCTGACGGCACCTCAAGTAGCGTGAGCTTTTAGCTCACGGCTGACGGCTGAATGCTTACTTGGTAAATATGAAGCATGAGTATAAAAAGAATTTAACCTTCAATCCTTTTAGCTAGCCTGGGTGAAGCCACTGACGGTTCTAAACTCTTGAACTGTTAAAGATTTCACAAAGTTGTATCACCTTAGTTTGTAATGTT
>NZ_JAAHHE010000977.1:0-1084 GCF_010692525.1 Moorena sp. SIO3B2 | reverse complement strand
TGACGGACGTTATATAAACCCACGTTGAACATATTCTTGCTCAAATGACACATTTGCCTGAGAGCCAAAATCTGTTGCCTGTCTAAACGAAGATTATTAACTTGAGTTAGCATCGACCCTTCCGCTACCAATATCAACATTATAGCGGAATCCCTGGAAAAATGCAACAGATCTTGAAGTTACCGTAAGAATAAAGAACGCACTACTGCTGCTGATCCAACCAAACCGCTAAATCCGTTGCTGTCTCAAAATCCAACAACGCTTCACTCAATTCCTCCAATCGAGTAATGGATAATCCCTCAATCTTCTGTTGGAGCACAGGGTCAAGTAAACCTAACCTCAGAGTTAGCAAACGGATAACAATTAATACCGCTTCCTCCTGCTTGCCACGCTGGCGTCCCTTTTGAATAATATCTTGATAGGTGACTGATTCTTCCATAATTTACTCTGACAACAATCGACGCACTAAATCTTTCTCAAACCGCAAACCAGCCAGCACATCCACACAGGCCGCTAGGTTTCCCCGTAATGGTTTTTCTTCAATGTCTTGATGCAGTCGCTCATGGGGGAAACCCCCAAGACCGCGCTGCATCGCTTCTATCCACTTCCACAACCACTTGCTCTAACAATCGATTAGGGTTATTGCTCTTAGCTAAAGTTGCCAAGGGTAACAAAGCCCGATTGGCCAACAGTGGTTGAGGGTCTTGCTCCCAAAGACGAATTATTCTATAACGATGCCAGGTGTTAGTATCCCTAAATTCGTTATTGAATACCATCTGTGAGGTCGTAGACTTTAAAAAAATTACCACCTGCTCAATCCGACATCGGTATTTACGTTGTAATCTGACCCAATAGTCCAACATCCGAAATGGTAATGGTGGCTCGGATGGGGGTAGGGTTTGAAATTCTAGGTGCAGAATTTGGTTAGTACTTTGGAGTACACTCAGAGCATCAGCCTGAATTGGTTCAGCACTTAATTCGGTTTTAAGTACCTGAATATCTCTAGGTTGTTTACCCAATACCCACTGAAAAAACTCTGATGGGTATGCTTCTGATAAGTATTTGCAGATATTGTCGTAGGCCA
>NZ_JAAHHE010000976.1:0-1087 GCF_010692525.1 Moorena sp. SIO3B2 | reverse complement strand
TCGGCTATTTAAAGTCTATATATTTTACTGTTAAAAGTACCTCGTTCAAAGCTTTAGTTGAAAGGTAAGCATATGCGCTACGCGCACGCTACTTGAGGTGCGGTCAGCGGTCAGCGGTCAGCTTAGAGGTTGTCTGAGAAGTCTCATTTGCTACATCAAAGCCCCCGTTGGTCCCCCTTTGGGGGACTTTTAGAAACAAATTGACTCTTTTTCCCCCCAAATTTGGGGGGCTAGGGGGGCAAAATTCAGTATAAAAAAACTTGGGAGATATCCTCTTAGAATAAAATTGAAAGTCTGGGGAAAAGCCTATCAGCTTTGTGGCACAGGCTTTGGCCTTGGCCTTTCGGCCACGCTACGCGAATGGCCACGCTGTGCGAACGACGCTGGGACTTCACTCAGCATTATTCGAATGCTTACCTCTTTTATGCAAAAGCTCTTCGCAAAGCGTGCGCGTAGCGCATAGGCTGATAGCTGAATGCTGATAGCTGAATGCTTACGTTGAAAGCTTTAGTTAAAAGCTTGTATTTTCCAGGTAGTTGTTGACGGTTGACCGCTGTCATTCAACTCTCAACAGTCAACCGTCAACAACCCACACATTTCTATGGCAACTGGCCATAGAGGTAATCGCAGCTCTATTAACTACTCTAATAACTACGAGGACGCCACTTATTCAACCGCGCTTCTGCAATCATAGCTAAACGCCGCTGATCAGCAACCTTTTCTTGTAACGTGGCAATTTCCTGGGCCTGTTTTTCCGACTTTTGTTGGAGAGCTTCATAACTGTCTGGCTCTAAAGTCGCTGCTGCCATTGGGATTGGGGGTGCGATGGTGGTGAAACCACTACCACCATTGGTCGAAGAACTGTAAGACTGCCATTTGCTAAACTGTGATTCTCCAAAGCTAGCCAATGGTCGTAACTCTGCCAGCTGTTGCTGCAAGGTTTCCAGCAGTTCTTCTTGTTCTTGGCATTTCCGTTGGATGGCTTGATAGGCTTCTGAGCGTTTTTTCTCCGCTTCTGGGAGAGCTTGCTTCGGTTGGATTTTGGGCTTGAGTACTTCATCCAATAAGGCTTGAATATCAGTAACTG
>NZ_JAAHHE010000975.1:0-1088 GCF_010692525.1 Moorena sp. SIO3B2 | reverse complement strand
GCCCTTGGGGGTCTTGCTGATAGACTTCGTTAGTCCATTTTCCGTTAACGAGCATCCCTGTTGCCATAGTTTTCCTCTGTTCGTTTAGCGTGGCCAACGGCCATGGTATTTTTTTTATACTATCTATCGCGAAGGGAGTAGGGAGTAGGAAAGTCAGAAGAGGGAATAGCCACTGCATCGCTTAAAACCCTCTTTACTTTTGCCTTTTGCCTTTTGGCTTTTTTGGCATTGGTCAGGGGCGGGATGAATATGAGTGGGCTGGGTATCCTGCCCCCCGGAAATTGAAACGGGCAAGATGCCCATTCCACTAAGATGCCCGTTCCACCAAGATGCCCGTTCCACAAAACTCTTAAAATCATTCCGAATTTATGCAACGCCAAAAATCTAGCCTAGTAGGGCGTATATTAGCACGCCCTACTAAATATTAGGTTCTCAGCAAGTCAGTAATAGCCTTAGCTAAAGCAACCAGCATGAGAACCAGAAGGATTTCTTCCATATACACCTTTCCTATATCTAAAAATCAAACTAATCCCATTCCTACACCCCCTGCATCCATGCAGGGGTTTGAGTATAAACTTAAAATTTTTGACTTAATTTATTAGCCACACTAATATTAGCCAGACTAATATCCAACTTTTGGGCATCAGCATAGAGCATCTGAGCTTCTTCAAGCTTACCATTCTTTTTAAGATATTTTGCCCTGTTAATAAACACTTCTGCAAAATTGTGAGATCCTTGATATTCAGATAATCTAGCTAACTGAATTAAATTTTTAACACCGGTATAGAGTTTTCCATTAACCTCCCAAGTATCAGAAAAAATATTATTTTTCGAGCATTGATAATCTTGCTCACAGTTAATGAAAGTAATTTGAGAAAACATTTCCTCTCCCAAGTATTGTTTTTGTAATCGAGTGTACATACTGCTAAAGGGACATCCACCCTCAAAGCCATAAAATTTTACTTCGCTTTGTTTCAGGTGTTGAGTCAAAGCATCTTTAGAGCCAGGCGCTTCAATAAGAAGTTTGGCAAAATTAACTGCCTTAGCAGCATCTATGTTATTTACCTGTAAGTCATTGCTTACTAAGT
>NZ_JAAHHE010000974.1:0-1093 GCF_010692525.1 Moorena sp. SIO3B2 | reverse complement strand
CAACCCAAAACTTCAGCAATTTCTAACTGTGTTTTTCCACTATTCAACAACAGCAAAATTAAAATACGTTCTCTAATATTTCCATTTTCTTCTATTTTTAAGGCTTTTTGAAGTATTGTTTTTTGCTCTTGTGTCAGATATTTTTTTGCTGGCATATTTCCTATTATTGGGTTATTTATTAATTTTTATTATACCAATTTAAATGCCGAACAGCTTAGCTATCTCCCTAACATTATCTACGCTATTGTATGGTTTATCAATTTATACTTTAGCCTCTCAAGAAGCTTTAATTACTAGCCTATCGGTGAAGGTACTAGCTCCGATTTTAAACAGTAAAAAATCTACACTGAAATCACCTGAAAGCGATATTTGCCAAGAAGTCACAGCCCTGGAAAATGCGCCTACCTTAAGGCCAGGGCAACAGGGTGATAAAGTTCGTATTTTGCAAAAGCTACTCCTGAAAAAATATGGTTATCGGCAGAAGCAGGTTCCCTTGGATGGAACATACAATGATGGAACTGTAGCAGCAATTAAAAAATTTCAGCTAAAAAATAGCTTGAGTGCTGATGGGATTGTTGGTCCTCAAACATGGAAGTTATTAGTGGAGCAAAGTGGCTGCTTATAGATGAAAAGGTCTAGATTAGTATTCAGGTATCAGGCGTGAAGCTGATACCTGAGGGCTGAATCCTCACGAATATCAATTAGCTCAATATCGCTCTAATAAAAGCTCGACTTCTTCCTCCAACTCAAAATCTTTCATTGCCTCCCACTCGGCTTTCTTTACCGCTATATAGGCTTGAGCCAATTCTACTCCTAAGGCATCCAATAGTACTTGATCAGCACTTAAGTTACCAATCGCTTCCCCTAAATTAGTTGGCAATAACTCAATACCCTTATGACTACGTTCTAATTCTGTCAAATGTCCTGGATCTACTGCTACGGATTCTCCCAATTCCATACTGTTACGAATTCCATCCAAGCCAGCCGCAATTACTGCTCCCAAGGCTAGATAAGGATTAGAAGAAGCATCAACAGTTTTCAGTTCAAAATTTGTTGGACTCTCACCGTCTGGGTTACTCGGTACCCTGACCGC
>NZ_JAAHHE010000973.1:0-1110 GCF_010692525.1 Moorena sp. SIO3B2 | reverse complement strand
ATTTCTCTAGACCTCGCCACTAGTGATCGCGCCACCATCCCAACCCAGCCTTGAGAACCTCGCAACTCAAAGGACTTGGACTCACGAGCAAGCGCTACCATAATCAGCATCTGTGACCTTGGCGACTGGGAGTCAGAGCGGGGCGATCGCCCCGCTCTGACTCCCAGTGACAAACGGTACCTACGACCTGGGATGCCTAACGGCTTTGAGGGCAGCAGCGCGAGACTAGCTTTGGAGAAAAAGCGATCCTTTCCCCTACCCATTCGCTAGGGTAAGGGGTTGGGAATTCCTTAATTCTATAAGGGCGATTATGTTGTTGAAATGTAACTAATTCAACAACATAATTACTCTCAATTGAGGTACTCCTAATCCCCAAAGCTTGATTGCGATCGCCAATCCTGCGAGCAGCCACTAACAATAACAAGTCTAATAAGGGATGCCTTCAGGGAACATTACAGCAATCCGTTTTTTTCGCATCTCAGCTTCGGACATGCAAATTTCCTCAATCTGATTAACGACATCTTCTTCAATGCCAAGATATTGGGCCATTTTGTGGACTGATGCCTGTTCATCCGGATGATATTCTGCATCAGCAGCACAAGCCTTAATGGCCGCATAAATAATCGCACGACGACCGTTTTTGTCTAGAGTGGGGGCCTGGGCAAGAACCTCAAGTAGATCATCATCTGCCGGGTAATCTTTTGCCATGTCATACTCGGTATTGCTATGGTAACAGGCAGAAAGACATAGCTAGTGTTGTTTATTTTCTTTCCCAAGATGGTGCATCATTTATGACTGGAGCGCTGATTCCGATAGATGGCGGACTCACGTCTCAGACTCAATCATTATCATCCCTCAATGTTTCGGATACTTAAGCCCAAAAAAAACCTCAAAACGGGAGATTAATATAAGATGCTTCTAACTCAGAAGCATTAGCTAAGCTCCTCCCAAGGAGGCTCACTTCATCTTCGACCATGGGCTCTTGAGTCTTTTTAGCGTGGTCTCGCTTGTTTTTTCGACTTTGGTTTATGCTTCGGTGTGAATAACTCCCATCCCTGTCTGCTCCAGAGAGTAAAACAATATTCAAGCCGGAGGCAAATAGGAGCGTCC
>NZ_JAAHHE010000972.1:0-1112 GCF_010692525.1 Moorena sp. SIO3B2 | reverse complement strand
TTTTGAGATAATTTCTAGCTTTATCCAGCTTGTGCTGTTTAACCAAATGTCTTGCGCAACTTTGATAAGCGATCGCTTGCCACTGACGCACTTCTGGGTCTTGGGGCATTCTTTGAGCCAAGGCTTCGACTAATGCGATCGCTCTAATCAACCGTCGCTCCCGAAGCAATTGCTGGAGTTGATGATAGGAATCCCACTTCAGCTGTTGTTCAACGGCTGAGAGGGGTTGATTGAATTCAACGGATGGTGGCTTAGGCGTTACCCAAGTTGAGGTTGGAGGATGTGATTCCTCAGGCTGATTACTGTGATTACCAAAGCTAGTGGCGGAGGTTAAGACTGGTTCACGGTCACACTCTTTGATAGCACTGAGGAGAAGCTTATAAGCCTCCGTAAACCGAATAAACTTTTCTTGGGCAAGCTTGTCTCCAGGGTTAATATCAGGATGATACCGACGTGCCAGACGCCGATAAGACTCTTTTACTTCAACCTGCTTCGCTCCTGGATCCACACCCAGTAAGCGATAACAATCAGCCAGATTCATCAATGGGATAAGTAATCAATAAGCGTTGAGACAGACTTATCTGTTTCTCTGTTTCCTATATATAGAGTACCCTGTTCAATAATGTCACTACCTTTACCTTTATACTACTTCATCACCAGATCATCAAACAGCCATTACCCACCAAGACGGTTACAACCCGCTTTGCAGTTATAAATCAAAGCCTGCAATTGGTGTAATTACGGTTAATAACCGGCTTGGCAGCGTAAGTCGTGATCAAATTAAATTGACCAGACCAACACTCTAGGGTGCTCTCTGATCAATGACCTGGTCAATCAAGCCATACTCCTTGGCTTCATCGGCTGACATGAAAAAGTCCCGATCCATGTCTTTTTCGATTTTCTCTAGGGATTGACCGGTATTTTGGGCGTAGATTTCATTGAGTTGATGGCGGATCCGCAAAATTTCTCTAGCTTCAATCTCAATATCTGTAGCTTGTCCACGGGTTCCCCCAGAGGGTTGGTGAATCATAATCCTGGAGTGAGGCAAAGCTATTCGTTTTCCTTTTTTACCTGCAGCTAGCAGGAATGACCCCATAGAGGCAGCTAGACCA
>NZ_JAAHHE010000971.1:0-1114 GCF_010692525.1 Moorena sp. SIO3B2 | reverse complement strand
ATCAGCAAGGTGCATTCAAGAACCGTCGGGAAATCCTTAAGGTACCGAAGCTAGGGCCAAAAGCCTTCGAGCAGTCAGCAGGATTCCTAAGGATTCGCAACGGGGATAATCCGTTGGATAACACAGCCGTGCATCCAGAGAGTTATCCCGTAGTTAAAGCGATCGCATTGGATTTGCAGTTACCTCTAGCCAAGATTAACCAAGGAGCAGATCGGTTCAAATCAGTAGATTTGAACCGTTACGTCACAGATACCATAGGCTTACCAACCCTAAAGGATATTATCCAGGAATTAGAAAAGCCAGGACGAGACCCGAGGGCTGAGTTTAAGTACGCCACCTTCAAAGAAGGCGTAAATGAGCTCAAAGACCTTAGTCCTGGAATGGAATTAGAAGGAATTGTCACCAATGTGGTAAACTTTGGAGCCTTCGTAGATATCGGCGTGCATCAAGATGGGTTAGTTCACATCTCCCAACTAGCTGACCGGTTTGTAGAGGATCCCAAACAGATAGTGAAAGTGGGACAGGTGGTCAAGGTGCGGGTTATGGAAGTGAATGAAAAACTAAAGCGCGTTAGTTTATCCATGCGATCGCGCTAAATGTTGCGTAGGGTGCGTTAGGGGGGCTCTGATTTTATCGGTAGCCACGGTTAGGTTGCTGCCCGTAACGCACCACCGGGTCAAACAGCTTTTAGGAGATGCACCCATTGCGATCGCGTCAATAGGGGCGATCACAATATTAAGGAGAATTCCTAAAACCCTTATATTACAAGCTAAACCATTGGCTGTTCCCTATTCCCTGTTCCCTATTCCCTGTTCCCTATTCCCTGAGCGCAGCGCAGTAGTTTATCAATTTTGGGTAGAAATAATAGGTATTTCTTGAACTTCGCTGCCATAATACAGGCAAAAGAAGATAAGGCCAGAAATTATGAAATTCAGAATCTTAGGAATTAGTGTACTGCTAGCCTCCTTAGGGTTAATCGCTCCTATAAATGCTGAACAGCGCGAGCAGTATCTACAACTGCTGCAAACTAAGGAATGTCGAAGCTGTGACCTGGTAAATTCTGACCTAGCCAGAGCTGATTTGAGGGAAGCAGACCTGAGATATGCTAACCTCC
>NZ_JAAHHE010000970.1:0-1117 GCF_010692525.1 Moorena sp. SIO3B2 | reverse complement strand
AGCAATTTAAGAACTGCTGGAGAAAGCGGACAGCTTCACCGGCTGTTCCCTTTTTCAAAACTGGTAGGTGGGTGACGTAAGCAGCGTTAGCCTGACTAGTTACTTCAGAACCATTAGCTAGTACAGAGTTAGAATTGATAGTGTTAGTTAGCATGAGGGATTTATTTTCCTTAATGATTTGACGTTTACTAGGAAAACCTTTTCAGGTTTCGACATTGGACAAAGTTTTTATTTTCTGTCTTTTGTCTCTACACCCTTAAGACGATCTCAAAACCCTATTTTGGAATTTTTCGAGTTAGCACCAATTTTTTGTTCTCGACTGACCCCATTAAACCGATTTCAAAGCCCAAAACCCTTTTGTCAGCTAACTTGTAGCCGTTTCAGTGTGTTTGTTGAAAAAGGGATGCTCCCAGCCGCTACCTGAACCCATTACTGATACACGACTTACGCAAGTGCCCCCTAAATCCCCCAATTCTGGGTGACTTTGACATCATTACCCCCCAAAATTGGGGGGCAGGGGGGCAAAACCAACTAAACTTCGTAAGTCCTATGATAGCAAAAAAGGTGCGTTACACGTTGTTAACGCACCTGACAAGATAGGCGATTAGCCCAAAGAGCGGTTCGCGATTGACCGTCACGGTACGCGAACGCACTAATTCGGCATCTTTAGCAAAACATATTACCGATGGCACGATAGGTTTCTTTACCGACAATCCCATCAATAGTCAAGCGTTCAGGATTAGATTTGCCCTGGTAGTTGTAGGAGCGTTGGAAATTCCTTACTGCCTGTTCTGTTTGGGAGCCAAACTGTCCGTCAAAAACCAAATTGTAGTCCATGTAGCGATTTAATAACTGCTGGAGAAAGCGGACAGCTTCACCGGCTGTTCCCTTTTTCAAAACTGGTAGGTGGGTGACGTAAGCAGTGTTAGCCTGACTAGTTACTTCAGAACCATTAGCTAGTACAGATTTAGAATTGATAGTGTTAGTTGCCATGAGGGATTTATTTTCCTTAATGATTTGACGTTTACTAGGAAAACCTTTTCAGGTTTCGACATTGGACAAAGTTTTTATTTTCTGTCTTTTGTCTCTACACCCTTAAGACGATCTCAAAACCCTA
>NZ_JAAHHE010000097.1:0-22766 GCF_010692525.1 Moorena sp. SIO3B2 | reverse complement strand
TGGCTCAAAGTTGTTCAACACTAGGGCAATCTGGAGATGCATCTGTTGAGGGAGATAAACACCATGGTCACCATAATCACAATGAGCATGGTCATCACCATGGTAGCCATGGTCACGGAAATAAACCATCAGTAAAGACTAAAGCTATACTAACGACTCCTTCAACAATTACTTTAGATAAACCAAATAGTTTGGTAATTGATATTCAAGACTCTGAGGGAAATGCTGTTCCTGATTTTGAGGTTTTTCAAGAAAAAATAATGCATTTAATTGTAGTCAGTGATGATCTTGAATTTTACGATCATATTCATCCTGATTACAAAGGAAATGGACGCTTTGAAGTTGAAGCTAATTTTCCTAAACCTGGTGATTATACTCTTTTTAGCGATTACAAACCAAGCGGAAACCCAGAGCGAGTGTCTGTAGTAAAAGTAAAAGCACCAGGCACTACTTCATCTCTAAGTGATATAGAAATTAAAAATACTAAAGTCTTTGGCAATACCAAGGTTGAGCTGAGTTTTGATAAACCCAAAGTTCAGGCGAATGAAGAAGTTATGATTAGCTTTAAGTTAAAAGATGCTGCTAATAATAAGCCGGTGAATGATTTACAAACTTATTTGGGAGAAGCTGGTCATTTAGTAATTGTTAAACAATCAGAATCTATAACAGCATCTGATTACATTCATGCTCACGCACTTCCAGGTAAAACTACTGAACCGATACGTTTTGCTACCCAATTTCCTGAAACAGGCACATATAAAGTGTGGGGTCAATTTAAGCGTAATGGTGAGATTGTAACTGCTGATTTCTGGGTCAATGCACTTTGAGCAAATATCTAATTTGGTAAGCATTCAGCAGTTGGCTGTCAGCTGTCAGCTGTCAGCTGTCAGCTGTCAGCCTTTGGCCTTTGGCCACGGCTGATAGCTGTTCGCACCTCAAGCAGCGTGGCCAAAGGCCAGGCGTGCGCGTAGCGCATTAGCTGATCGCACTTACCAATAATCACAATCAGGGATATGATAATTACTCTACCGGAGTTGATCAGATTTCCGGAATCTTCTCCTGTCATCTTTTATCCTTGATACGTCAGCCTGGAAATGACCGAGTCTTCCTATCCCAATTACAGTGAACAGTTGCGACAACTTATGGCAAAAGTGGATATTCCTAGTTTTAGGCAACTCAGTCTCAGGGCTGATGTTTCCGAGTTGCAACTGAGGCGTTTGCGGAAAGGTCAGGTCTCGCAGATGCAGCTAAAAACGCTGCTAAAACTTGCTGAAGCGTTGCAGGTGTCGCTTAATCAGTTACTGGTTATGTTTTTGCCAGATTCTGTTTCTACGTTACAGCAGGAAGACTCAACATTCAAGCAGGAGTACCAGCGTCTAGAACAGCAGTTGGAACAGCAGCGCCAGACTTTAATGCAGGAGTTTCAGCAATCTAGTTTACAAGTGCTAGAATCCTGGCTAGTGCAATGGCCCACTGCTGCTTATGCGGCACAACAGAATGAGCAGTTACCAGCAGTGAGATTATTGCCCCTGGTAAAGCCAGTGGAACAGTTGTTAGAAAAATGGGGTGTGGAAGCGATCGCATCTGTGGGGCAAGAAATTCCTTACGATCCACAACAACACCAACTCATGTCAGGCAGTGCTCAACCAGGTGATCGGGTTAGGGTACGTTACACTGGCTACCGCATTGGTGATAAGTTGCTGCATCGTGCTAAAGTTAGTCCAGTTTAACAGAGTGAGCGGGAATTCCCCTTCCTCGCGCTAGCAGGTGGGGGATGAGAGCGAACACCAGGATTTTATTTTTGCCCGGAATATAGTTATAACAAATTGTATATAATAATAACAAGGAGGTGATCAAAAGATGAGACACTACGCAATCAAAGTCAGGATCTATCCGAGCGATGAACAAAAAGAAATATTAGCTCAACACTTTGGTTGCGCTCGGTGGTGGTGGAATTATGCTCTAAACCATTGCATTGAAACCTACAAATCCACAGGGAAAAGTGTAAGGCAATCTAGTCTCAATGCCCTGCTTCCAAAGCTTAAAAAAGCCGAGGAAACAGAATGGCTAAAAACCTGTTATTCTCAGGTGTTACAAGCTGCTACCTTAAATCTGGTCACGGCTTATAAAAACTTCTTTCAAGGTAGGGCTAGGTTCCCTAGATTTAAGTCAAAGAAGCGTAAACAATCTATTCAATATCCCCAAAAGGTAAAACTAGTTAATGGTAATTTGAAATTTCCTGGGAAAGTTGGTGTAATCAAAACCAAGTTTGACAAACGTCCAATTGAAGGAGAAATCAAAACTGTTACTATTTCCATGACACCATCTGGGAAATATTTTGCATCTATTTTGACTGAGTTAGAAGGGGATAATCCTCAACCTAATCATGAGGGAAAAGTAGCAGGTGTAGATTTAGGGGTTAAAGATTTTGCCATAGTTAATGATGGGAATAAAACCTCCAAGTTTGCTAACCCTAGACACTTGTACAAATCCGAGAAAAATTTAGCCAGAAAGCAAAATAAATTATCTAGAAAACAAAAAGGTAGTAACACCAGAAACAAAGCCAGAAGAATAGTTGCTAGGGTTCACGAACGTATTAGCAATACCCGTCAAGACTACTTACATAAGCTATCAAGAAAGCTTGTTGACGATAACCAAGTCATCGTAGTTGAAAACCTCAATACTAAGGGTATGCTTCGGAACCACAATCTAGCTAAAGCAATATTGGATGCCGGATGGGGGATGTTTGTCAATTTCTTGTCTTACAAATTAGAAAAGGAAGGCAAGGTACTAGTGGAAATTGACAAATGGTTTCCTAGCTCTAAAACATGTTATAGTTGCCTTTATCAAGTGAGTGAAATGCCATTAGATATCAGGGCTTGGAAATGTCCTAACTGTGGCGCTCACCATGATAGAGATGAGAATGCAGCCAAGAACATTAGAGCAGAAGGTATCAGGATATTACAATCCTCTGGGACGGGGGATTCTGCTAGTGGAGGGGATGTAAGACCAAAGCGAGGAAGTAAACCCAAGCTAAGGCAATCCCCTGTGAAGCTGGAAACCACCTGCTCTGCGTAGCAAGCAGGTGGTAGTTCATCTAACTGCTTTGATACCATTCAGACGCCCATCTTCCATATTAACAATCCGGTCAGCAATATCGAGAATTCGATTGTCGTGAGTAACGAGTAAAATTGTACAGCCCTGTTCTTTAGCTAACTGCTGCATTAAATCCACCACTTCACGACCGGATTTACTGTCTAGTGCTGCTGTTGGTTCATCGGCTAAGAGTATCTTGGGATTACCCACTAAAGCACGAGCGATCGCGACTCGTTGTTTTTGTCCTCCAGAAAGTTTATCTGGGTAGTAATTCACCCACTTACCTAAGCCCACTTCTTCCAATATAGCTACTGATTTAGTAATAGCATCTTTAACAGAAAGTTCTGGGTGTAGTTCTGCTGACATTTGCACATTTTGGCGAGCTGTTAAACTCTTGAGTAAGTTATGAGCCTGGAAAATATAGCCAATATGACGCCGCACCGCTATCAAATTACGTTTATTGGCTCCCAGCAGTTGCTGTCCTAGGATTTTAAGACTACCAGATTGAGGCGATCGCAATCCTCCGATTAGGGTTAGTAATGTCGTCTTACCCGATCCAGAAGGACCAGTCATCAACACAATTTCTCCTTGGTGGATGTCTAGGTCAATATCAAACAAAACCTGTTTCCGTAGAAAACCTTTACCAAAGTAATGATTAAGATGCTTAATGGATACAACTGCTTCGTCCACCATGACAGTTTTCCTTCCTAGCTAGTTATTGGTTATTGATTATAGTTTTAGCAATAGTTTAAAAAATATCAGCGGGATCGGCTGCTTGGAGTTTCCCGATCGCGATCGCACCGGAAATACAACACATAATAATCGTCAGAATCAAAACTGTCACTGCCCTAGCTAGACTCATGGCTATGGGTAAACTGGTAGCATTTTTCGTTAAACTATACAACCCTAGTGCCAGTCCATATCCAGGAAAATAACCTAAAATTGCCAGAATCAGAGCTTCTTGAAAAACAACTATCAATAGATACCTGGTTTTATAACCCATGGCTTTAAGGGTAGCATACTCAGGCAAATGATCCGCGACATCAGTATATAGAATTTGATAAACAATCACTGTACCCACGATAAATCCCATAGCGCTACCGAGGGTAAAAATAAAGCCTATTGATGTACTGCTTTGCCAGTAAGCTTTCTCCCAATTAACAAACTCTTCCTTGGATAAAACTCTAACATCCTTAGAAAGTTCGCGCCTCATATTCTCTACAACTATCTCCACATCTAACCCTGGTTCTAATTTAATCAAACCGATATCAATTAGTCCTTTATGGCGATCAGGGAAAAGGCGTAAAAAGTTTAAATCACTGGTGATCACATTTCCATCTGCTGCAAAGGAAGCCCCTAGGGTGAATAAGCCTCCTACTCGAATGCGACGTTCTTTGACTTCAGTGGTTATCTCCTTGCCCTGATTAAACTCTTCAGCAATAGGACCATATTCAGGTCTGGAGCTGTCATCGAACAAAACTACATCGGGCATTTTTATCGTATCCAGATTGCTGGTTACTCCAGATAAATTGAAGACGTTGTCAGTAGGATTAAACCCAATCACAAGTACATTGCGAGTTTCACGGGTTTGAGGATTTTTCCAGAGGCCATAGTCCATATATATCCCACGGATCGATTTGACCCCATCAAATGCAATACTTTGATACAACCTGCGACTAGGAAAACTTTTCAGAGCGAGTATTGATTGGGACTGGGGACTAATCAAAAAAATGTCACCCTGTAAGCTATTATGTAGTGTCACATTACTGGCAAACAGGGCATCCCTAAAACCCATTTGCATAAACATTAAAATATCGGCAAAAGCAATTCCTGCCAGTGCCACCAGCAAACGCATTTTTTCATGGGTCAATTGTAACCATGCTAAAGGTATTTTCATGATTAATATTTACTGGTTAATTACTATTTTTTAATTAAAAATTAAAAATTAAAAATTAAAAATTAAAAATGAATAACCTTATACTTTGTAAGTGTTTCCACCGGATACAAGCCCACGAATTAATTTATAGGTTAGTTTTGAATTTTGAATTGATAATTTTTAATTGGAGCAAAGCGATTGACTAATTACTAATAACTATTTTTACGATGACTTGGGAGTTAGTTAAATCAGTCACGGTCTTGCTGTCTTCTGGATTTAGACGAATATCTACTTCAACAACTCTGGCATCTACGTCAGCGGCTGGATCAGTGTCAAGAACATCCTGTTTGTCAATTTGTTGCCCAATTCTAACTACACTGCCATTGAGTTTACCCTCAAATGCCTTGCTTTCACTAATAATTGTTACTTTCTGTCCTAGCTTGACTTTACCAATATCACTTTCGTAGACTTCAGCAACAACCATCATTTGGTCAGTTTGCCCTAGTTCCACAATTCCCTTTTCTTGATCTACGGTTTCTCCTGGATAAGTGTTAATTTTCAAAACTTGACTATCTAGTGGAGAATGGACGTAAGCAAATTTTAATTCTGCTTCGGCTTGCTTGACTTGTGCCATAGCCATTTCTAGCTCTGCGTCAGCCTGTCTAATATCTACAAGACGTACTTCTTTAATCTCTTCTAGGGTAGCTTTGGCTTCGTTAATCTGTGCTTCTACTACAGCTAGGGTCTGCTTGCGGTTGACCATAGCTTCTTTGAGTTGTTCCCTGAGGGTGCTTATAGTTTGGGTGCGGTTGGCTATGGCTTCACTCACGCTCTCTTGGGCAGTTTCTACGTTTAGGCGGCGGCTGTCCAATTCGGAAATTGCGATCGCACCGTCTCGTTCTAACTGCTGATAGCGCTGAAAATCTGCTTGGACATTCCTTAACTGAGCCTCTAATCGCCTGACTGTGGCATCTTTCTCTTGTTGTGTTTCTTGCAGCTGAGTCTGTAAACGGTCAATGCGAGTTTGTAGCGCCTCCTTCTGCCCCCGATACTCTGCCTCTAGTCGTTTAATCTTAGCCTCCTGAGCAGCAATGGTGCCGCTTTTAGCACCGGCTTTGACTTTCTCCAAGTTCGCACGGCTTACTTTAACCTCCGCTTTTGCCCGTTCTAAATCCGCTTGTAAGCGTCCGCGATTTTCCATGATGGCAATCAATTGATTGGCACCTACTTTATCCCCTTCCTTAACCAGTAACTGAGCCACCCTTGGTGCTTGAAAAGTTGTTGGAGCAGCTAATTGAATAACTTCCCCCTCAGGTTCGAAACGTCCTAGAGCCGTGACAGCTCGGATAGCTGGGGTTTTACTGGCGGATGGCACTGGTTCTGGTGGGCGCTCACGGACCATTTCCAAACTATATCCGCTAGCGACCACAGTTGCCAGAATCCCAACACCAGCCAGTACAATCACCCAACGGCTTAGGGGCTTTGAGAATCCCTGATCTTTTATGCCAATTTTTGGCTCCATGACTCCTCCGGTTAAATCAACCTTTGTCGGTTATATGAGTCATAACCATCTCTTGTGTGCCATATTATATGGCTCCTTACTATTTAATTTACCATAAAGTAAATACTAGATGAGCACCGCTAACAGATTTTTTGAGCAATCCCTCATTACTGGCTCAGCTGAAATTCAGCTGAGTGCATAGCAGGGGTTCCCGCTCGCAACTTTGCTAAAAGTTTAACGAAGGTTTTCTTTTCTGCGCCAGTCAGGTTAGCCATCAAACCTGTCACCCGATTAAAGTGCTCGGGAAGCATTTGCTTCAAGAACTGCCAACCGTTTGGAGTCAGGTTAACCATCAGCATCCGTCGGTCATCTGGGTGGGGCTGGCGTTTAACTAACCCTTGACGTTCAAGACCATCAAGCAGACCTGTGATCGTCCCACGAGTAACACCAGCCTGTTGAGCACATTCGGAAGGAGTCAAGCCTAACGAACCCGCTTTGTGTAATAGCATGAGTACAGTAAACTTACCGATTGATAACTCGTAGCGACCCATATGAGTGTCAATCGCTTCGTAGATTTCAGTGGTAGTTTTCAGGAACGACAGACAAGTAAACACTGATTCTATATCTAGCTCAGGGTACTGTCTCGCGAAATTTAGCAGTTCCTGCTCTGAGGGAAGGTCACGTCTAGTGAACATAGTCTATCCCCTTAAAAAAGTTTGCCGACTTATTATTATCGTGCCTTACTATAGTATTTCTCAAATAGGTGAGGTATACAAGTTGTGGATTTTAGGGAACAGGGAACAGGTAACAGGGAACAGGTAACAGGAAAAAAATCCTGTGTACCTCATTAATATGAGAACCGCTATCATCCATTGCTCCATCCCTAAACTAATCAGCAAACTAATCAGCTTTACGATTGATTAAGTATCAAGATACTGGCAAGTCAAATAGTACCGAGGTCATATAGTTCTCTGCCCATTCAACACCAAAAGCTTTTTCAAGCACCCGCCGGGTTTTGTCATTCTGCCGCTGCTTGCTGCAATAATAGTGTTGACTAGCAATAATTTCTGCTTGCTTTTCTCTAGAGACCGGTAGGGCATTAGCAGCATGGGCACAGTGAATCTGTAATAAATCATCCACCCATGCCAGGAACTGTGCTTCTTCTTCTGGACCATTGGGACGCACAAAAATGCAAAATTCTGAAAAAATGTCTGCCCAAGGTGGTAAGTCACGGGGCTGTTTAAACTCAGGTTTTGGTAGGGTCTGTAACGAACAGTGATAGGCTTCTGGTAAGGTACGTTTAGGGTTGAGTGGAGAAAGGTCTGCGATCGCAGCACTAATTTGTCCTCTAGCTGCCACCACATCACAGCCAAACATGGGCAGAGCATACTCTGGACGAGGAAACATTACACAGTGTAAAATGTCCAACATCTTACCTATTTTTGCCAATTCCAGGTGCATTTTCCGAAACTGACGTGTCTGATAGCAACGGTTTTCGATAGTCAGTTTCTCTCCCTCAAGCCGTCCTTCCACGTAGCCTAACTCGGCTGGTAAATGATAAGGAGAAAGGTCGAAGTAGCGCCGCCAGTTCGACTCTATACAGTCTGCCAGCTTAGCGCACAGAGGGTTTTGTTGGGTTCTTAGGGATGGCGTGGAAGTGGTTGACATTCCTTAACACTTAAAGGCTATGGGTAAAATGGAGGCAACAGGCTTGCAGACAAAAGGGTTGGATGGGTTCTCCCCCCATTATCCCCCTTAACAAGAGGGGTAGGCAAAAGACAAAAGGCATGCAAGACTTGAAGTATCAACCATTGCATTGATTGTAACCTTTGCAAATGGTATATTTTTATACTTTATCTTTCCTCCTTCATCCTTCGACCTCTATCTTCTCACCTTATCGGTCACCATCAATTGCAGCAAGATATCCTAGTATGGACTTCGGATAAGCTTAGGATATCAGCTTGCCATGGTCAATCCTGTAACGCTACACAAAACTTTGTTACTGCTGGGATTGGATAAAGGATTTTGTTTGCGATCGCATAAAATTCCTTGCTAGTAGCATGGACTAGCGGGGCATTGCTGAATCTTCGGATGAAGGTGAGTGGGGTGGGCATCCTGCCCGCCCGAAAATGACCAAAAATTTGGGTCTCAAGCCCCGTCCTTCTAGGAGACGAAACCTGTTTATTGTGGAGTCTTAATCAATAAGTTTTAACCCTTTTACGCATAGCCTGCCAACCATAAAGACTCCACTATCTTACGGTAACTTGGCCGTAGGCCACGCTGCGCGAACAACGGACGGCTTTTTCTTTTTGTGCTACAATGTTACCTAGAGTTGTCCCACGTCAAGATGATAGTATTAGAATTTAAGGTCAAAGGGAATAAAACTCAATATGCCGCCATAGATGAGGCGATACGTACTGGTCAGTTTGTACGAAATAAGTGCATCCGTTACTGGATGGACAATAAAGGGATAGGACAAAAAGACCTGTATCGCTATAACACGTGGCTCAGAGCTGAATATCCTTTTGTTAAAGACTTAAACTCTCATGCCTGTCAAACTTCAGTGGAAAGAGCCTATAGTTCAATTTCTAGGTTTTACGATAAGTGTAAAAAACAAGTCCCTGGCAAAAAGGGTTATCCCAAGTTTAAAAAGTTTTCCCGGTCAGTTGAATACAAGACATCAGGCTGGAAACTTTCCCTTGATACCAAATCAATAAAATTCTTAGACAAAAAAGGAATTGGGAAACTAAAACTCAAGGGAACCTGGGAACTGTGGCGTTACGACCAAAAGCTGATCAAGCGAGTTAGGTTAGTACGTCGAGCAGATGGTTACTATGTCCAGTTTTGTGTCAAAGCTGATGTTAAAGAATCTCTAGAACCATCACATACCAACATTGGGTTAGATGTAGGACTGAAAGAATTTTATACCGATTCCAAGGGAAACACAGAGCCAAATCCAAGGTTTTATCGCAAGGGCGAGAAGCGGTTGAAGTTTCATCAACGCCGAGTTTCTCGCAAAAATAAAGGCTCATCTAGCCGTAAGAAAGCCGTTAATAGATTAGGCAGGATGCACCTTAAAATAAGTAGGCAACGTGAAGAACATGCGAAGAGACTCGCGCGTTGCGTAATCCACTCTAATGATGTGGTCGCTTACGAAGATTTAAGGGTGAGAAATTTGGTCAAAAATCACTGTCTCTCCAAGTCTATTAATGATGCAGGTTGGTATCAGTTTAGAAAATGGTTAGAGTATTTTGGACGAAAGTTTGGTAGAGAAACTGTAGCAGTCAATCCTACCTATACTAGCCAAAATTGCTCAAACTGTGGTGAAGTTGTCAAAAAATCGCTATCTACTAGAACCCATACCTGTAAGTGCGGGTGTGTGTTGGATCGCGACCATAATGCAGCTATCAATATTCTAAAAAGAGCCTTGGGTACTGTAGGGCATACAGGAACCTGGATCATTGATCCGAACGCTTATGGAGAACTGTCCTCTACTTTTCCTGGCTCCGGCCTGGTCGAGCAAGACGGCTCTGTGAAGTAAGAATCCCCGTCCTAGAAGGACGGAGAGTGTCAATACTTTGAGTGGGCGACCGAGATTGACCTAGGTTGATTGTGCGCCTGGTAAAACCGTAAAGTAGATTTGTTAGAGAATTTTTTTGCTTGGCCGTGAAGTAGGATGGGCTAAGTGCTATCAAGCAGTTCAAGGTTAATTCAAAGTTAACAGGAGTTTGGAGAAAATTGGTATGTTTGGTTTAGGATGGCCCGAAGTGATGATTATTGGCGTTGTGGCAGTTGTGATTTTTGGACCGAAGAAAATTCCTGAAATCGGCAGCGCCCTAGGGAAAACCCTCAGAGGCTTCAAAGACGAGATGAATAATCCGACATCAGACCCTGAGGAGTCACAAACTGAGCAGAAAGATTCATAATTAATAAAACGTTCAGGGATTGAGTCATCCTACGCTGACTTTACGGTTAAGACCTGGTTATCCCAGGCGATGGAAGCTATATCAATTCCTGCAATCAGCACGTTTCTCATAGTAACGAGGTACAAACGAGGTACACAGGATTTTTTCCCGATTCCCGACTCCCGACTCCCGACTCCCTAGTCTTTTCATCCTTCGTTGTCCGCGATCGGCGTTCGCGCAGCGTGGCCAAAGGCCTCAGCCGCGCCAAAGGCGATCGCATCTAACTGCTGCCAGTCATTGATAATAATTTTGCCTCCCCGCTTGTAGGTAACCACTGAATTGATGGCATTTATCTTTTTGAACAAACGCACGCATTCTTCATAGGTTATACCTATACTGCGAGCAATTTGATAGTAAGGAAGGTTGATATTTAAGGAGTCTCCCTGAGCAACAGACTCAGTTCCATAGCGAGTTGCATAGTATTGCAGCAGACGCACCAGTCGTACAATTGCCCTTTCAGAAATTAGTCCATGTACGGTGTTATGAATTTGTTGCAGGCGTTGGTTAAAGACTTCCAGGATTCGCAACGCCACTTCTGGGGTATGGCGAATGGTCTCTAACAGCGCCTCTCGTTCTATGGTTAGCACTAGGGAGTCCACCTGACAAATAACTGTTGCGGGTGCAATACCATTACCAAAAATTGCCGGAGCCGCAAAAATATCACCCTCAGGGATGATGCGCAAAAGGCTTTCTTTACCATTAGTCCCGGTTTTTTTAATTTGCAGGGTTCCCTTGATTAAGGCATAGAGTTGGCAGGGGAGGCGATCGCCCTCGTAGATCACAATCTCATCCCGAAAATAAGCCCGTACATTGGTATAAGGCTGAAGATTCTATAGCGCTGAGGTTTCTAGGTCTTTCAGCACCCAGACTTGAGCTAATTGTTCTATTGAGACCATGCCTACCAGTCCTTTGACAGTGTTTGATAGTTATAGTATTTCTGAATTTGGTAGGGAGCAGGGAACAGGGAACAGGGAGCAGGGAGCAGGGAACAGGGAGCAGGGAACAGGGAACAGGGAACAGGGAACAGGGAACAGGGAACAAGGAGAAGAGTGTGGGGAGAGGGGGTAGTGTGGGGAGAGAGGGGAGAGCACAAGAGTGTGGGGAGAGGGAGGAGAGGGAAGAATTAGTTTGAGATTAATTTGGTATCTTTAAATACTTTTTTTCTAATGGTCTTGATGCATATCCTCATCTGACTCCCCATTTCCCCATCTCCCCATTTCCCCATCTCCCCATCTCCCCATCTCCCCATCTCCCCACACTTCCCTCCCTTTCCCTACTCCCTACTCCCTTTGCTATTACTCCGTTTATGAGCTAGCTCAAGGACAGGGCTAACTTTTTCTGTCACAGTAAAAGTAGCAACGAGTTCAGAGATATTTACCAATCTTAGAAGTTTCTAAATTTGAGATGAGGAAAGGATAATGGTTAATGCGATCGCTACAGCAAACACATCGTTTAGCACTCCCCTACAAAAATTAGCTGACTATCCAGATACAGGGATGATTAGCAAAGTTTTGCTCAAGGATAACAATTGCCAATACACCCTATTGTGTTTGGCAAAAGGTACAGCAATTGAGGAGCATACTTCACCTCGTAATGCCGCAATCACGGTAATTGAAGGGAAAGGAATTCTGACCTTAGACCAGAAAGAGATTACCTTAGAACCAGGAGTCTTTATCTTTATACCGGCTTTTGCACCTCATAAGTTACAAGCCCAAGAGAATCTGAAATTTTTGCTAACCCTCTCCGAAAAGCCCAAACCGGTGAATCAGGTGAGCCAAGAAACTATAGATATCATCAAGTCCACAGCTCCCCTGCTCAAAAAGAATGGTAAGCAAATTACTACTCGGATGTATGAAATCATGTTTCACAACCATCCAGAGGTAAAAGCACAGTTTGATATGTCAGCTCAAGCCAATGGTTCTCAACCAGCTAAGTTAGCGACAGCAGTCTATAGTTATGCTACCAAAATTGATAATATGGAGGCTTTAAAATCCATGGTTGAGGTGATTGCTCATCGTCATGTAAAAACCCATGTTAAACCAGAACAATATCCCATTGTGGGAGAGAGTCTACTACAAGCGATGAAGGATGTGTTGCATGAAGCGGCGACAGAGGAAGTGATAGCAGCTTGGACAGAAGCTTATCAGATATTAGCTGATGTTTTTATTAACCGAGAACATCAAATTTATGAATCATTATAGCAATCTAGGAGTAGGGAGTAGGGAGTAGGGAGTAGGGAGTAGGGAGTCGGGAGTCGGGAACAGCGATGCATCGCTTCTGCCTTCTGCCTTCTGCCTTCTGCCTTGCTGTTGTGCATTTTAAATGCACAACAACTTAGTTTAAATTCCCAGCAGTCAAAACTTGCTCAACGGTTAACATCAGCTCAGGAAACGTAGGTGATGTTAACCGTTGATTTCCAGTTAACACTGTTTCCTGATATAACCCTTCCTCTAACACCAGCAGTGAAACCTTTTTCTTCGGGGGGTCAACAATCCAATATTCAATGATTCCCAAGGCAGCATACTCTGAACGTTTGTAACGATAATCTCGCTTAACAGAATCAGGACTCACCACCTCTACTGCTAATAATGGAGGAGTATCACATACTGCTGAGTGATCTAGCAATGCCATTACCTGATCTTTGGTTACCACATAGACATCACTTAGCCGTGACTTGCGCCATCCTGTCCGAATTCTAGCTTCTTTAAAACACAGCCAAGGCAAACCCAAACGATTAATTTCTGCTTCCAATACTTGTTCAATAAACTTAGCAATCAGCAGATGCCTAAAGGTTGGTGGATTCATGATTTCTAACCTCCCATCCACCAATTCATAGCGGTTGTCGGTACCATCATCATAGTTGAGGTATTCTTCAAAGGTGTATAATCCTTCTGTGGTTATAGTTGTCATGTTGAGCAATCCGGGAAAGTTTACATTTGGTAATCTATAGCAAAGGGAACAGGGAGTAGGGAGTAGGGAGTACGGAGTAGGGAGTAGGGAGTAGGGAGTAGGGAATAGGGCATCACAAATTCTCACAATTCAATTAGGATACCTATATATAGGGTTTATAAATAGGTCATGAACAATCTTGCTGATTTTTAAGAACACCAAAAAATCATCCAAGCTCTTTCCTACTGCTCCGAACGCGCCCCGCGTGGCCTACAGTCCCTGCTCCCTCCTCCCTGCTCCCTTTTCCCATCAATCCTATATTCACAACTCAAATACAAACGCTATATATACCAATCCTAATTGAAACCTCAGAGAAATTAGTCCCACCTAAAAAGCAGTAAGGGGGCGGACGGCTATACCCGTTAGGCTAAACCCAACGGCGTTGCTGATTATGGGTATGGTTTTGCCCCCCTAGCCCCCCAATTTTGCGGTGCGACCCGTGGCGAATTTAATTCGCCGACGGAAAGCGCACCGGTGGGGGAACAAGACTTTCTTGCGTCCCTTCCGGTGCGCGCCTCCTAGGGCGAGTAAATCGCCCTTGGGTCGCACCGCAAAGTTGGGGGACCCACGGGGGCTTGACCAAAACCAGATGATCGCGCATTCATTCCTTGATTCAGCAACGCCAACCCAACTGCCCACCAGGCAATAGACATGGCGTTGCTTAATAATGGAATGATTTTAAGAGTTTTGTGGAACGGGCATGTTGGCGGAACGGGCATGTTGGTGGAACGGGCATCTTGCCTGTTCCTTAGATTGTCGGGCAGGCAGGATGCGGGGCATGTTGGTGGAACGGGCATGTTGGTGGAACGGGCATGTTGGTGGAATGGGCATGTTGGTGGAATGGGCATGTTGGTGGAATGGGCATGTTGGTGGAATGGGCATGTTGGTGGAATGGGCATGTTGGTGGAATGGGCATGTTGGTGGAATGGGCATGTTGGTGGAATGGGCATGTTGGTGGAATGGGCATGTTGGTGGAATGGGCATGTTGGTGGAATGGGCATGTTGGTGGAATGGGCATCTTGCCCGTTACAATTCCCAGACGGCCAGGATGCCCACCCCACTCCTATTCATCCCTTGATTCAGCAATTGCCTTGCATTCAGCTATCAGCCATTGGCCAACGGCTGACGGCTGACGGCTGACGGCTGAATGCTTACGAAAAATAATCCGAGTTGAAAATTCCTAAAAATATTACGATATATTTCATTGTTGAAAATCCCGAAAAATATTACGATATATTTCATTTTTCGGGATTTGCTCTCTTTCTTTGTTTTTCATGTTAGTGTTATTTTGGTGGCAGTTAGAAGTATAGAAAAGGTATTTCCCTATTCCATCATTCAACTCCAAGGGTACTCCCGTTATAGTCGAAGACTTAGCGGTAGGGGAATTGGAGAATGAATTTGTAGCGTATCTTGCCTATTTTTGTTAGGATAAGATTACACGATTAGCAAGATTGCTATCGATCACAATCCCAAAATTAAACGATTAAGGGACACGAAGCAATCAGAGTTTTCTCAGGTTCCAATATATGCATTAAAAGACAAGCTGAAAAGCCTCTGTCGCATGGAATTAAGCTGATCATAAACATACAAGTAACCCCAAGGATTTTATCGGAGGGTCTAGAGGCTGTTTGGTTCAGCCGTTAAGGGTTTTATACTCTTAAGAATCCCTCGCTATAATCTTCGATTTAGCGACGGGAGTATCAAAGTCTTCTGGTCAAGATTATCCTCCAATTATTAGGCGGGATAGATACTAGCTATGTTGGAACATGTTCTCTCGTTTCTTAAGGAACAACTCAACAGCTACATCCGAGTAAAAACCGGAGGTCAGGCTTTTGAGGTCTTATTTCTTCAGGATCGCAACGGGAAAGAAGTTTCCTTAGAAGAGAATGCCATTACTACCTTATTAGTTAACTTAGAAGAAGACTATACCTTTCGTTCTGGTGCTGCCTATGACAGGATGCCTAATCAGGGGGGGAAGCAGCAAAACAACCCTAATCTTTACCTCAATTTATACGTTCTATATGCTGCTAATTTTACTAATTACAGCCAATCTTTAAAGTTTTTGTCCCTAATTATCAAATACTTTCAAAGTCATCGGTTATTTGATTGTCGTAACTCTCCAACCCTCAGTGCTGAGATCCAAAAATTGACCATCGAACTGGTTAATTTGCCTTTTACTGAACAAAGAGAGGTTTGGTCTGGTTTAGGCATGTCTTATATGCCTTCAGTCATTTATAAAGTCAGAATGGTTGTCTTTGCCGATGGGGATACGGTGGAAATTGGCTCTGATGTAACTGATAGGGAAGTTAGTAGTTCAAGAATCTAGTATCGCCGCCAAACTCAAACCCAAGGGTCATCTAGATTATGCTTTATAAGCAACTCTTTGAATTAAGTATTCTTCACGACTATTATCGGGATAAAGTCTGCCCGGACTTAAGTGTTGAACCAACACCTGAATGTAGCAGGGTACTTAGGGGTCATCGTCTGATTGTTAAGAATAAAGTTAACGGAATAGTGGTCATTACCCCAGTATATTCAGAAAATTCAGAAAATTCAGAAAATTCAGAACAGAAACCCTGGGTAGAGCTTGCTGATAATTTGCAGTTTACTTTTATATTAAAACTCAAAAATCAAGATTTTATAGATTTCACAGATATTGACTGGAAACCCGTTGATAATGTTAGTTATCATTTTAGTAATGAAAATAATAATGAAAATAAAGCGTCAGATTTAGATATAATTCATACTCAATGGTGTTACATAAAAGTGCCCAGGGTACAAACTATTTTTGGCATTGTGGATATTTATAATAACTCCTCCATGTCTAAAGATTTGAATCAGGGGAGTGACTATAAAATCACCTTTAACGCCAAAAAACAACCGTGGTACTATTACCTGGTAACGGATCAGTTAACTAATGGCGATGAATTCTTGATTGAAGATAAAGATCCGACCAGGAAACCAGAAATTAAATTTACTAGATCTACGAGTGCCGACGCTAAAGAAACAGATCCAATATTTTCTGCTCTTAACCAACAATTTCCTGAATCTCAACAATATTGCTTTAAATCTGACTCAGAAATTGCTTGTCAGGAAGCTGGGAGACAAAACATTCAACTTTTAATAAAGAAAAAGAATGAACTTGGCGATCCCTCTGTGTGGATTGATCATTTACCTAATCCCCCTAATCATAACGGAATTCAAGTCATTAATGCCCTGAAATACCTATAAAAATTAAAAACTAAGGATTGAACCATGGTAACTTATAAAACTCCTAATGTTTATGTCGAGGAAATTTCTACATTTCCCCCTTCAGTCGCTGAGGTATCTACAGCGATTCCAGCTTTTATCGGTTACACAGAGAAAGCTGGAATAGGCGACCAATTAAAGAATAAACCCACTCGAATTAGTTCACTGCTTGACTATGAAACTTTGTTTGGTAAGGCTGAAGCAAGCGAGTTTTCTGTTACAGAGAGCGCAGGTGTAATCGCACCCATTAGCGCTCCCACACTTAACTATTTAATGTATTATGCCTTGCGGATTTATTTTGATAACGGTGGGGGCAGTTGTTACATTGTTTCAGTGGGTAAATACAACGAACCTAAACAAAAGGATCATTTTATAGAAGGCTTAAAAGCTTTAGAAAAAGAAGATGAACCCACTTTAATCATGCTTACCGATGCGGTAACTTTAGGTGATCCCGATTATTACGGACTTTGTGTAGAAGCTTTGATGCAATGCAATAAGTTAAAAGATAGGTTTGCTGTTTTTGACGTTCTGAAAGAGAAAACAGACGGAACAGGCACAGGGGGAGTTGATGAATTCCGACAGGGAATTGGTACAGCATATTTAAAATATGGCGCAGCTTATTATCCCGACCTCCAAACATCACTCAACTACTATTACACCGACGATTCTGTAACTATTAACCAAGGTGGAGGAACCACTAATTCAAAGCTGACTGAGTACAACGACCCACAAAGCTCGCTTTACAACACCGATCTCTACAACAAAATTTTGGCTGAACTAGGTAAACAGCGAGTTATCTTACCTCCAAGTGCTGCTGTAGCAGGGGTATATGCCAGGGTAGATCGGGACAGAGGAGTTTGGAAAGCACCTGCTAATGTCAGCTTGGCATCGGTACTTGCGCCTACGGAAAAAATTACCAACGAGGAACAGGAAAATCTCAACGTTGATCCCACCGCTGGTAAATCCATCAATGCTATTCGCAGTTTTACCGGAAAAGGAACTTTAATTTGGGGAGCAAGGACTTTAGCGGGTAATGACAATGAATGGCGCTATATCCCTGTGCGCAGACTGTTCAATCTGATTGAAGAATCGATTCAGAAAGCCACTGCATTTGTGGTCTTTGAGTCTAACAACACCATCACCTGGCTGAAAGTGAAGTCCCTAATTGAAAATTATCTAGAGGGATTATGGCGACAAGGTGCCCTGGCTGGTAGCACTCCTGAACAAGCTTTCTTTGTTAATATCGGACTGGGTAAAAGCATGAGAGCACAGGACATTTTAGAAGGACGGATGATTGTGGAAATTGGTCTGGCAGCAGTTCGTCCGGCTGAGTTCATTATCCTGAAATTCTCCCATAAATTACAGGAAGCATAGGGGGAATTGAAAATTCAAAATTCAAAATTCAAAATTCAAAAATAGGTAGTTTATAGGGTGGCATTGTCCACCTTATAACAGTAAAACTAAACCTAAAGTAATTAAGGATAAATAAATCATGGCAGACACAGTAGAACAAATCAAAAATACTTATCCAATTCCCGTATTTTATTACCGAGTCACCATCGCTGGAGATAATTCCTATGCTTTCTCAGAGGTATCGGGATTAAGCATTGAATACGAAACGATTACTTATCGAGATGGCCTGAGTTATAAAGAAGGGGCAAAGTACATGCCAGGATTAGACACTCCCATTAACCTAACCCTACAGAAAGGAATTGTCAGACAAGACAGCTATTTATTTGATTGGTTTAACACGATTAACCTCAATACCGTCGAAAAGCGAGATCTTACTATTGAATTGTTAGACGAGTCAGGTGAACCAGTTGTATCCTGGGAAGTTATAAATGCTTTCCCTAAGAAATTAGATGCACCGTCATTTAATGCCACTAGCAATGAAGTTGCCATTGAAAGTTTAGAACTAATGGCTAATACTCTCAAGGTTAATAACCCTCCATTATAATCATTAGACTTCTCTCTTCCCTGCTCCCTGCTCCCTGCTCCCTGCTCCCTATTCCCTAAAACCCAAGACTTTGTAGTTCACCGAATTGAAAACCGCTGTAAGTGATGGCAGATAATTTCCCCATTCCGGAACTTACTTTGACTGAAAATCCCCCGGTTGGATTTAATTTTATGGTCGTCTTTTTCCTTGCTGGAATTGTGCCTAATCCCTTAGATATTCGCTTTCAAAAGGTATCGGGAATTTCTGCGGAAATAAGCACAACGGACATCCGTGAAGGGGGTGAAAATATTTTCAGACATCGTTTGCCTAATCAGGTTACCTATAATAATCTGGTTTTAGAAAGAGGAATGGTGATTGGCTCTCCTCTGAATATAGAGTTTAACGTTGCTATGAGTACCATGAAATTTGCTCCCAGCAATGTCTTAGTCATTTTGCTTAATGAAAACACTGCTCCTGTTTCTAGTTGGTTATTTAAGAGAGCTTATCCAGTAAAATGGACGACATCTGACCTAGATGCTAATGCCAATGCTGTGGTTATAGATACGATGGAATTAGCCTATGTGAGATTTCAAAGTGTGAGGATTTAGCTATGCCAGTGGAAATCAAAGAATTAATTATTCGTGCCAACATTGTGGATAGTAAGGATACTAATTCAGAATCCCAGATTGAAGGGACTTCTGGACAGAAACAAGAAATCATTGCTGCTTGTGTGGCACAGGTACTGAAAATACTGGAGCGGAAACAAGAGAGGTAAGGTAAGGAAGTGTGGGGAGGGTGGGGAGAGGGGGAGATAGGGAGATAGGGAGATAGGGAGATAGGGAGATAGGGAGATTTTTATAGCAGAAGTCAGAAGTCAGAAGTCAGAAGTCAGAAGTCAAACTCTTGCGCTTACTTAGGTTTGAGACTTTTGTCATTTCCTAACTGCCCTGGCGACTGCTATATTAAGGGTAATTGTAATAACATGAGATAGCGTTTATCATAGCTATGAGGTACACTTTCCCTTTTTTACCTCTTGCCTTTTGCCTCTTGCCTTTTGCCTTTTGCCTCTTGCCTCTTGCCTTTTGCCTCTTGCCTCTTATCTGCTCCCTATTCCCTATTCCCTATTCCCTATTCCCTGCTCCCGATTCCCGATTCCCGATTCCCGATTCCCGTTCCCCTCCTGGGAGGGGTTAGGGGTGGGTGCCTCTTGCCTTTTGCCTTTTGCCTCTTGCCTTCCCCTCCTGGGAGGGGTTAGGGGTGGGTGCCTCTTGCCTTTTGCCTCTTGCCTCTTATCTGCTCCCTATTCCCTATTCCCTATTCCCTATTCCCTGCTCCCTGCTCCCGATTCCCGATTCCCGATTCCCGATTCCCTAAAACCCAAGAATAATTTATATTTCACCCAAATAATCATTATATGCTAAAAAACCCTTTCAAATTAGAAAAGCTGAAGATTCTTGTTTATAAAGATGAAGACCGGACTCAGAAAGACGGCACCTTTGAAGTCATGTTTAATCCGGAATCCTATTCTTTACAATACGGGAATGTTTATCAAAAAAAACAGGGAATTAATACCAGTAGTAGATCGGCAAAATATACTCTCACCAAACCAGAAGAATTGTCCCTCAAGTTAATTTTAGATGACACAGGGGTAGCAGATTATGGAGGTTTTGGATTTGCCGGAGCTTCATTAGTTGGCAATCTTTTAGGGACGAGAGATGTTGACAAGCAAGTCAAAAAGTTTCTTAAATTAACATTTGAGATGGATGGCAAAATCCATGAGCCTAAATTTCTCAAAATTGAATGGGGAAACTTAACTTTTGATTGCCGTCTCCAATCTGTTAATGTTAAGTATACACTTTTCAACCGTAGCGGACAACCGATAAGAGCTGAATTAGATACAGTTTTTATCGAGGATATAAAAGATTCCAAGCGAATTAAACTAGAAAAGAAAAGCTCACCCGATCTTACCCATACTAGAACTATAAAAGCTGGAGATAAGTTGCCTGTGATGGCTCAAGAGGTATATGGTGACTCGGCCTATTATATCCAGCTTGCCCGTGCTAATAATGTCAATAACTTCAGAAAGTTAAAAACCGGAACAACTATCAAATTACCGCCAATAGAGAAGTAAAAAATAATGAGTGGTGTTGTCACAGCAACAATTTTGAGTAAAGGTAAAAAAATGAAACCTGAATATAATGTCATGTCGATTGACATTATCAAAGAGGTGAATAAAATCCCGATAGCTCAAATAATTTTATTAGATGGTGACGCGGCAGAACAAGAATTTCCTATTAGCAACACGGAGTTTTTTAAACCAGGCCAAGAAATTGAAATAAAGCTTCGCTATGAAGGGGAAAAACAAAAGGAAGCAACAGTGTTTAAGGGAATTATAGTTAGACACTGTGTGCAAGCCGATCGCTATAGTTCTCTGCTCACTGTTGATTTAAAAGATGCAGCATACAAACTAACCACCCAAAGAAAAAGTGCTGTCTTTCGAGATATGACAGACAAGGATATTATCGACAAAGTCATCAAAACTGGGGGGTTAACAGTCAAATCTATTGCTGTAACTAAACCCAAGCATAAGGAAATGGTGCAATATTACTGCACTGACTGGGATTTCATTTTATCTCGTGGGGATGTCAATGGTCTGTGGGTTTTAGTTGATGATGGCGAAATTACTGGGGTCGAGCCTAATCTAAAGGGGAAACCAAAACATACCTTTGAATATGGCATAGATGAGATTTATGATTTTGAAATGGAAGCTGATATTTGCCATCAAAAATCCTCGGTAGAAAGTACAGCTTGGGATATCAAAACACAGAAATTATTACAATCACAAAAAGCGAAAGAGTTTTCTCTAGACCAGGGTAATTTAAAAGGAGATGAATTAGCCAAAACAATTGGTGCAGATAACTATCAATTAATCAGTTTAGCTCCCTTAGATGACCAGGAAGTAAAAGCTTGGGCAGATGCCAAGTTACAAAAAAGTCGTCTTTCACTGTTTAAAGGTCGCTTCAAAGTGCCTGGATTTGCTGATATTAAACCAGGAGATATTATAAAACTTGATGGAATAGGAAAGCGCTTCAATGGCAAAACCTTAGTAACAGCTATTCGACATCAATTTAGTAGACAAGGCTGGCAAACGGATGTACAATTTGGCTTGTCAGCTAGCTGGTTTTATCAACAAAATAATGACATTATTGATACACCAGTGGCGGGATTGATTCCAGCTATTCATGGGTTGCAAATTGGGATTGTGGATAAGTATGAAGCGGATCCAGAAAAACAGTTTAGGGTAAAAGTCAGAATCCCCTCAATTGAAAAAGATGGTATTGTTTGGGCAAGATTAGCTTCGGTTGATGCTGGTAATAAAAGAGGTATTTTCTTTAGACCAGAAACCGGGGATGAGGTTATTCTCGGTTTTATCAATGATGACCCTAGACAAGCCATAATTCTAGGAGCAGTGCATAGTGTTAAAAATGCTTTACCAGCAGGTTTAACAGTAACCAAGGAAAATAATAAAAAAGGAATAGTTACCAAAGAATCCCTAAAAATTATATTTGATGATGAAAATAAGTTAATCGAAATTAGTACATCCAAAGGCAATACCTTAAAATTATCCGAGCAGGATAAAGGGATTAAATTGGAAGATGAAAATGGTAATACAATCACGATGGATAATCAAGGAATTAAGATAAAATCAAGTAAGGACCTTGTGATGGAGGGTAAATATATCAAGATTAAAGGCTCGAGAGTGGATATTAATTGAGCTAAGAAGCAAGGTAAGCCGTCAGCGGTCAGCGGTCAGCCGTCAGCTGTTCGCGTAGCGTGCGAAGCGCGATCGCGTAACCCACCAAAATCCCGAGGGTGTGTTAGTAATAAGCTAATGCGCATTTAAATTGATTTTTCCCTGTTCCCTGTTCCCTGTTCCCTGTTCCCTTTGAGCAATTTAGGTATCCTAATCTAAAAGCTTAACAGCTTAAAATGCTATGTCTCAAACCATATTAAAACCCAAAACTACAATTCCACCTCTTGAAAGTGGAGATCTACTAACTAGGCAAGAATTTGAACAGCGTTATGAACAAATGCCTGATGTCAAAAAAGCGGAATTAATCGAAGGAATTGTTTATATGGCATCACCCTTAAGAATGACCCAACATGCTAATCCCCATGCTCGTATTATGACTT
>NZ_JAAHHE010000969.1:0-1117 GCF_010692525.1 Moorena sp. SIO3B2 | reverse complement strand
AGAAATAGCAATCCCATTATCCCAGCAGTAGGATCGCGATTAATGCCAGTAATCCAGGGAGCAACCTTGCCTGAATAGACTACTAATTGCCCAACATCAATAATATAATAACCCCAAACTAAGCCAGCATGGAGACCAATCGATAAACCTAGCCGTCCTTGAGTTGATCGCTTTGCCCAAATCAGGATTAACCCTAGCAGCAATAAACTGGGAAATCTCGGTAAGCCGCGAATCATTTCTGGAATTGGTTTAAGGAAATGCAGCAGCGCAAATGCGATCGCACCAATCCACTGTGATGTCTTAAAACTATAATCCCGTTGCAACTCATCAAGCAACCAACCCCGAAACACCAATTCTTCAGCGAAGCCTATGGCCAAAGCACTGATTAATCCCTCTACAATCAGCCGTGACCATGGGAGTGGAGGAGTTTGGAATGCTAGCCAACCCAGCCACCCTTGTAATCCAAACAGACTAAGAGTCATTAACAGACCTAGGCCTAGTCCTCTGATTAACTCAAGAGCGTTTTGCGCTGTTAGCCGCAAACCATATTTTTTTAACAGTCCTGGCTGGCGATAAACCTTCCTTCCCCAAACTCGGACTAAGTACAGAAATACCCCGAACATTAGCCCCATAGTCAGGATTGTCACTGAGTTTGGGTCGCTACCAATTAAGTATATTGGTGCTGCTATGGGTAACCAAAGCAACAGCAAAGCTAGTATAAACATCCCCAACCTGAATGGTGCTGGGTATAGGGATAATCTAGCCAGCCTGGGTGTAAAACGTTTTATAATTTCAAGATTTGGAAAGGGAAGAATCTCTCCTATTGCCCCTTATTCGTCAGGTTCAATTGTACTAGTCAGACCCCGGTTCTTCAGGGTTTCGCAATAAAACTCAGCATGCTCTTGAGCACAGGTAATCACCAATGCCAGCCCGGATTGATGGGCTTCCATCATAATGTTGACTGCTTGAGGTTGAGTCAGACTCGCCACAGTTTCCATCAAGGTTTTCACCACATACTCCATAGAGTTGAAGTCATCATTATGGAGCAATACGCGATAGCGAGGCGCGTGTTTACGAACTGTTGAACGCTTCTCAATGGTTTCGACTGACAAAGCTT
>NZ_JAAHHE010000968.1:0-1117 GCF_010692525.1 Moorena sp. SIO3B2 | reverse complement strand
ATATATGTCACTCTCAAGTAAAGTCAAAAAAATCCGCAAGAAAAAAACAGATGCTAAGAAAGCGAAAGCGTCTTCAAAAGCCTCTTCTGATTCTTCCAACTCCCAATCCCAAGGAAAAATAAATCCGATCACCGGTATGACCACCGAGGCTGAGATCAAGACATTGAGTGAGGCTCTTGCTGGTGCTTCTAACCTGTCCAAAGATGATGCAGCTTCTTTGTCTTGATGCAGTCGCTCATGGGGGAAACCACGGCAGTCGCTCATGGGGGGAACCCCCAAGACCGCGCTGCCTCCCCAAGACCGCGCTGCATCGCTTTTAAAGCAGGCGCAAGGTCTTAGAGACAAAATGGAAAGTGGTCAACCCATCTCAAGGTCGGAACTAGCCTCTTTCAAAGACTCTACCGACGATATGTTTAAGAAATTGGAGGATGTAAAAGGTTTCGATCAATTAAAAAATCCATTTACCATGACCGAGAGTGAGATAAATCAACAAGTGTATCAACTCGCTCAGGCGATGGAGAAAGCGGTAAAAGTCCCTTCAGACAATACCAAAAAAATGCTCAAGGATACCTATGCTTTAATGGATCATTTAACCTATACCAAGCGTGACAGCGATTCTCCCGATAGTGGAACTAAAGATGACTCAGATACCAATACCTCTGACCCTGATTATCAAACCTTACTCAATAACTTCAAGGAGTCTTATAGCCAGCATTATGATGCCTTAGGGTCCAGCCAAGCCGGTAAACCGATTGGTGGTCATTTGTTTAATATGACCAAAGATGAACTGGATGCTGAGATAAAGGATATTAACAAAAAAATAGCAGACGCGAGAAAACTTCCACCAGAGCAAATTCATGAGTTTGTTCGTGATGCCTATGCCTTAAGAGAAAAGCTATTTGAAGTTTCTAAATCCGCCGAAAATACTGCTAGCACCGATAGCTCTACTACAGAGGATAAAGAAGAGAATGCTACAGCGGAAGAGACGATATATCAAGCGGTTCAGGATAAAAATTCACCAGACGTACAAGTTTCGAAAAATGAGGTATATCGAGATATAGGGGAATTCAACCAAAAACACGCTGGTACGATGGAGGAGATAGTGCGGGCGTCACTC
>NZ_JAAHHE010000967.1:0-1119 GCF_010692525.1 Moorena sp. SIO3B2 | reverse complement strand
GGGATAATTTCGCTTCGCTGTCGTCATTGGTGCAATAATCACTGTCTTAATATACTGATTCATCTCATTAGGAGATATAATCACACAAGGGCGAGTCTTCTTAATTTCAAAACCAATGGTGGGATCGAGACAAACCAAATACACCTCAAATTGCTTGGGAATCGCTACCATTTCCAATCCTCTTCATCCCAATAATTTTCAATCCGATCATCAATTAATAATTCATCATCACCATTTTCTGCCATTTCTTTAAACCTTTCTTCCCATCCTTGACGAGAGTGGGATACTGGCGAAATGATCACCTTTCCATCTTCTACTGTTATTTCAACTACATTAGCTAAACCACATTTTTCAATAATTTCTTTAGGAATTCTAATTCCTTGGGAATCTCCAATACGTACAATTGCCGCTTTCATCAGCTTAATTACTTTTGATGGATAATTCCTATTTTATAGCAATCCTAAATCAATTGTGATAATTTTTGATACCCTACTCCCTACTCCCTACTCCCTATTCCCTATTCCCTGTTCCCTTTACTATTTTAATTGAAAGTCCAAGATCTCAGTCACACATGCTGCTCAACCCAAATGCGGTCAAAGATCGATTGATAAATCCGGTTATTGACTCTCAGAGATCCCTGTTGCTTAACTACTAACCCAGACAACAGCAATTCCTTTTCGTCTGGACTGTCAACAGCCACCACTTCTCCCTGGTCCACAATTTGTCGATATATCTCCAGTAGCCCTACAGATTGTTTACTCTCCAGGATGCGATCGCGTATGGTTCTCAAATGCTCCGGTTCATCCTGGGATTCCCAATTCTCTATCACCCTGGTTCGCACCAAATTTTCAATCCATTCAGCTTCGTCGTTGGTAGGGATAGCAGATGAAGTACTGCGGATGAATTGACAGATCTTTTGGGTCAAAAAAGGCTGACCACTCGTCCATGCTAACACTTCTTTGAGCAGTGTTTGAGGATTGGTCACTTTCTCGGCTAATCCTTGAAGCAAAGGTTGAGCTTCATGCTCTTTAAAGCCCTCTAGTTGAATCGCCTGACCAATATTAAAAGGAGTTCTTTTGTGGTCAGTAATTAAGCCAGAGGGGGTAGCCACCCCAAACA
>NZ_JAAHHE010000966.1:0-1120 GCF_010692525.1 Moorena sp. SIO3B2 | reverse complement strand
GGGTTCTTATAGTAATAATGCTTCCCAAACTCCCGATTCCCGATTCCCGTTCCCCTCCTGGGAGGGGTTAGGGGTGGGTTCCGATTCCCGACTCCCGACTCCCTTCTTATTAATACTCACCTACCGTGCCCGTAATTCTGTTTCTAGTTTGCCTAAATCCTCTTTCAGGAAAACCGTAAGTTGCCCAATGAAAGCCTTGCCGGTATCATTTTGAGTTATTTCTATCCAATAGCCGTATTGTTCTCCTAACAAGAGTTGACCCTGTTCAGCTGACCACAGTGGTAGGTTTTGTCGCCGTGATAACTCTAAGATTTCTCGAGAGGGATAGGTATATACAAACTGAGCGCTATTGTAATCTCGATAAATCTTTGGACCATAGACAGTGCGCAGGGATTCCTCCAGGCGTTCGAGGGTTACCCCATTAACTTGGTCATGGATAGCAATGCGTTCACTGCGAATTGTACTCCGGTCTTTTGGATAAGAGATGGTACCAGGAGGCAAGACCGTGGCTTGAAAGGTAAATCGTTCCCCAGCCGTATCACTCTTGCGCACTAGTAATCCATCTCCAATACCAGGTCGTAGAGTGGGGTGACCGTTAATCCATGCAGCAACTTGATCAGTTCTCTGACCAGGCAGGGCATTAACCCCATTGCCGGTTAGTGCGAATATAATGCCCAGTGATAGAAATGACCCTATTTTAATAACATTCATAGAGAGCACCTATTACCTGAATCTTGGGTAAATTTTAGCATTTTGATACCGAAGCAGAAAAACCCCGACCTCGAAAAGAAGTCAGGGTTTTTGTTACTAAAGCAACATGGCTTTTAGAGCTAGTGGTGCGTTACGGGACAAGCTATCCCAACCCTGACGACCGTGAAAATGATGGCTAGCAGGTCCCTAACGCACCCTACACAATATCTACTGATAACTGACAGCTAATAGCTGATAGCAACACCTAGAATGTTTCCCTAGAATCTAAAGGTGGTACGAATCGCTCCAACCCAAATCGTATCATTGTCATCATCGTGATTAGGATTGAAAATCACGTAGGCTCCTGGAGTAATCATGATGTTGTTGGTGATGGGGAATTTGTACTGTGCTTCAATTAGGTAAGAAGTAT
>NZ_JAAHHE010000965.1:0-1121 GCF_010692525.1 Moorena sp. SIO3B2 | reverse complement strand
AACAAGTAACCATTGGTTGAACATCTGTTACGTCAGAATTAGGCTGACGGCTGACGGCTGACGGCTGAATGCTTACCCACAGCTACCTCTATTTTCCTGTTCCCTGTTCCCTGTTCCCTGTTCCCTTTGACCATCAATCTTATGTTGACATCTCACCTAAAAATGCTATATGTTAGAGGTTTTAATTGAGCCGTTGCACTATGGGTTTATGCAGCGATCGCTAATTACTGCGGTGTTAGTGGGCATCGTTTGTGCCGCAGTTGGTAGCTACCTAATGGTACAGCGACTTGCGTTACTCGGAGATGCTATCAGTCATTCTGTACTACCGGGATTAGCGATCGCATTTATGATCGGTGCTGACATTTTTGTGGGAGCCTTTATTGCTGGGGTGGTTAGCACTGTGGTGATTACTTGGATCCGGACGCGATCGCAAATTAAAGAAGATGCCGCCATGGGGATTGTGTTTTCCGCTTTCTTTGCCCTAGGCATCACTTTAATTACGGTGATGCAGAAAGATAACAAAATTGACCTCAATCACTTCCTATTCGGCAATATTCTGAGTGTCACCAATGAAGAAGTCATCAATACAGCCATTATCACCGCGATTGTACTATCAATCATTCTCCTGCTGTACAAAGAATTAATGTATTATACCTTTGATCCCTTAGGGGCAAAAGCAGCAGGTTTACCAACTAACTTGCTGAACTTTGGTCTGATGATCTTGATTGCCTTGACCATTGTCGCTAGCCTCAAAGGAGTTGGAGTGATCTTGGTGCTAGCGATGTTAATCACACCAGGAGCAACAGCTTACTTATTAGTCCATCGGTTGCACCAGATGATGATTTTGGGTTCAGCCCTTGGGGTAGTAGCTAGTATTACTGGTATGTACCTGAGTTATTTTTTTAATCTCCCTTCTGGACCAGCAATTGTTTTAATAGCTTTTAGTTTATTTATGCTGGCATTTTTGTTTAGTCCCAGTCAGGGAGTTTTAACTCATCCGAATACTCAGTTAGGACAATCACAAATTTGGCAAGAAATTAAGCGGTTGTGGCGTTGATATAGCATTTTTAGTTCAGTTGTGAACATAGTCTACCTTGAGAAATGCAAAAGGCAAGAGGCAA
>NZ_JAAHHE010000964.1:0-1128 GCF_010692525.1 Moorena sp. SIO3B2 | reverse complement strand
AAAAATTATATCCGCATCTTGGGGTGATAAGTGAATCACCTGTTCTGTATTAATCGCTTTTTGGGCTTCTTTAACCTGAGCATGAACCATAAATTGATTTAAGGTTGTCCCTGTTAAATCCGCAGCCTTTTGTACAGTATCTTTGACCAATGCCGGAAGCCTAGCTGTCACGGGAGTATCATTAGAGGTGGTACTTGCCATCTGAATTTATGCCTCAATTTCTTTTACTATAGCAATTCTCTATCCCATGAGGTACAAAGGTATCCTCCTAAATCCCCCTTAAAAAGGGGGACTTTGAGGTTGATGAGCGTACCTGGTAAATGCCATAAAGACTATATAAAATAATGGTGTCATTTGATCACCATAAATTTCAGCTTCAAGAAGAACGATCTATGACTCAAGCCAAAGCCGAACCCAAATTATACAGCTTTGATCAATTTATCAGCTGGTATCCCGAAAACTCAGAAGTCCGGTACGAACTGTATGATGGAGTAATTATCGAAATGCCCAAGCCAAAGGGTAAACATTCAAATCTAACCGGTTCCCTGATCGAGCAACTATTGATAGTTATCAGGCAGATAGGCAAAGGAGGCATTTGGACTATTCCTAGAGAGTCAATTGTTAAACCAAAACGGCAAAACTCAGGTTATGAACCGGACATCATTGTTTTGAACCAAGACGTTATGGGGGCGGAATCTCGGTGGGAAAGCGAATCAATTATTCAAAATCCTGATTCCGTCAAATTAATCGTCGAGGTTGTTTCAACTAATTGGCGTGACGATTACTACAATAAACTTAGAGATTATGAAGAGATGGGGATCGAAGAATATTGGATTATAGATTATGCCGCATTGGGGGCGAGAAAGTTTATCGGCAACCCCAAGCAACCCACATTTTTTGTTTGTAGTTTGGTTGACGACGAATATCAGATGACGCCCTTTACGGGAAATACTCCCATTGTTTCCCCGACTTTTCCCCAGTTCAAGTTATCCCCACAGCATATTTTTAAGCTGGCTTTGTAGGAAAACGTTAGCCAGCAGCATTGTAAGCATTCAGCTATCAGCTATCAGCTATCAGCTATCAGCTATCAGCTATCAGCTATTGGCCGTAGGTCAGGCTAGGCCAACA
>NZ_JAAHHE010000963.1:0-1129 GCF_010692525.1 Moorena sp. SIO3B2 | reverse complement strand
CTGGTTCCGGGAACGGTACCTGCCGACCGGCGACGGCCTCGACGACTGGCGGGTCTCACCGTTGGCGGCCGACGACCTGTCGAACCTTCCACCGGCGCTGATCATCACCGCCGAGTTCGACCCGCTTCGGGATCAGGGCATCGCCTACGCGGAGCAGCTCCGCGCGGCCGGCGTACCGGTCGAGCACACGAACTACGACGGGCAGGTCTGTAATTTGAATCGCTAGCTGGACTGACTTTTGCAAGCTCCTTAAGGTTTCTTCATCCACTGGCTCCACTGACTGAATGTCAATATTGGTAATTACTAGGTTATTGGCTCGGAAACGAAATTCATCTCGAATATGACCTTCTTCATCAGTGCCAAACACCGCCAGTCGGATAATCCGGGCTGAATTGCGGTGAAATTCATCAAATTTTTCCCCTGCTACAGCACCCCGCACTCGGGATGCGATCGCTTTACAAGTATCTCCCACAAAATCAGGTACTTGAAACAGTCTAGCTGCAGTTTGTTCATCGTGTCTGTCCACATCAAAGTACCAGTTATAGGACAGCTGTAGCTGTAATCTGGTATGGTCTGCTGTCTCTACGGTAAAGATATCGGTCATAAAATCAGGACCGAGTAATAAGGCTAAGGATTTAATTACATTAGGTCGTTTGGGCTTGCTACCTGACAAAGAAAGCACAGTAAAGGCTTCATCTGGTTCGAGCATCACCAAGTCCGGTCCAAATACAGTTCTTGCAGTTCTGTTTTTATAATCATGAAGTTGTACAGCAGCATTTTGAGGAATATGAAACACAACTGCTCTAGTCTTATCCCGTTGGGATAGACGTTGGCGTACTCCTGATTTTTGCTCGGACTGATCCCCTCCAGCTACAGAATCCTGACCACGTCCAGACAATGGGTCTATTTTTTGCATCAACAGTTCCTCAACTACCGATGGCAGTTGAGGAACTGTTGATGCAAAAAATAGACCCAACAGTTCCTCAACTACCGATGGCAGTTCTTTTTCCCAAAGCTTCTCATAGGGAGTGAGCATATAAGCCTGAGGACCACCGACCAGTTTGAGTTCACCAGTCTGAATATTACGCACATAGATACCTTCATTCTTATCAAGGGGAATCGCTTGACG
>NZ_JAAHHE010000962.1:0-1130 GCF_010692525.1 Moorena sp. SIO3B2 | reverse complement strand
TCGATTCCCTAGAGACAGTGCAAACGGAAGTCTTTGAGGCTTACAAAGACTACTTGGCCTTATATTGGCAAATGGTGGAGCAAGCTGAGCCTCTAACTGAGCCAGAAGATATTCAGCGGATTGTTAAAGCACAGAAAGACTACGACCAGTATAGTGCGGACAGAGATCCAGCCCATGGTCTGTTCAGCAGCTACTTTGGTCCCGAGTGGGCAGAGCAGTTCTTATATGAGTTCTTATTTGAAAATGCCATGCCTTTAGCCGTTAGTCAAAGCCAAACATGACTCTCTATCAGCCGTTTCTAGACTACGCGATCGCATATCTAAAAGAGCGTCTTGATCTACAGCCTTATCCCATTCCCCCTGGGTTTGAAAGCAAATTCGCAACAGTGGGGAAAGGGAAAAAGCAGCAAGATGTCCTGACCACCAGTTATGGCTTTGCTGCACCCAAAATCAGACAAATTCGAGCGGCTCATGTCCAGGGGGGAACAGCATTACAGGTACTCAATTTTGTGATCTTCCCCCACCTCAACTATGACCTCCCCTTCTTCGGTGCTGACTTAGTGACCTTACCTGGTGGACATCTGATTGCCTTGGATATGCAGCCCCTGTTCCGGGATGATCCAGCTTATCAAGCTCGTTACACGGAACCTATCCTACCGATTTTCAAGGCCCATCAACAGCATTTGCCTTGGGGAGGAGAATTCCCTGAGGAAGCAACACCGTTCTTTTCCCCAGCTTTCCTGTGGACACGCCCTAAGGAAACCGAAGTAGTGGAAAATCGGGTGTTTGCTGCCTTCAAGGACTATCTGACAGCTTACTTGGATTTTGTGGATCAGGCAGAATTAATTACTGATCCCCAGCATCTGGAAGCCATCAAGGAAGCTCAACTGCGTTATCTGGGTTATCGTGCTGAAAAAGACCCAGCTCGTGGTATGTTTCAGAGATTTTATGGCAGTGAATGGACTGAGGAGTACATCCACGGTTTCTTGTTTGACCTAGAGCGAAAGCTCGCACAGGCAAGTTAAGCACTACTGGAATTATTAGGATGTTATAACTTCACCTCAGTTCGATGTAAGAAATTGCTTAGTTTTTTCAGGAGTCAGGAGTCAGGATCTTCGAGTCATAAGTCAG
>NZ_JAAHHE010000961.1:0-1130 GCF_010692525.1 Moorena sp. SIO3B2 | reverse complement strand
CTGACTTATGACTCGAAGATCCTGACTCCTGACTCCTGAAAAAACTAAGCAATTTCTTACATCGAACTGAGGTGAAGTTATAACATCCTAATAATTCCAGTAGTGCTTAACTTGCCTGTGCGAGCTTCCGCTCTAGGTCAAACAAGAAACCATGGATGTACTCCTCAGTCCATTCGCTCCCATAAAATCTCTGAAACATCCCACGAGCTGGGTCTTTCTCAGCACGATAACCCAGATAACGCAGTTGAGCTTCCTTGATGGCTTCCAGATGCTGGGAATCAGTAATTAATTCTGCCTGATCGACAAAATCCAAGTAAGCTGTCAGATAGTCCTTGAACGCAGCAAACACCCGATTTTCCACTACTTCAGTTTCCTTAGGGCGTGTCCACAGGAAAGCTGGGGAAAAGAAGGGTGTTGCTTCCTCAGGGAATTCTCCTCCCCAAGGCAAATGCTGTTGATGGGCCTTGAAAATCGGTAGGATAGGTTCCGTGTAACGAGCTTGATAGGCTGGATCATCCCGGAACAGGGGCTGCATATCCAAGGCAATCAGATGTCCACCAGGTAAGGTGACTAAGTCAGCCCCGAAGAAGGGGAGGTCATAGTTGAGGTGGGGGAAGATCACAAAATTGAGTACCTGTAATGCTGCTCCCCCCTGGACATGAGCAGCTCGAATTTGTCTGATTTTGGGTGCAGCAAAGCCATAACTGGTGGTCAGGACATCTTGCTGCTTTTTCCCTTTCCCCACTGTGGCGAATTTGCTTTCAAACCCAGGGGGAATGGGATAAGGCTGTAGATCAAGGCGCTCTTTTAGATATGCGATCGCGTAGTCTAGAAACGGCTGATAGAGAGTCATGTTTGGCTTGGACTAACGGCTAAAGGCATGGCATTTTCAAATAAGAACTCATATAAGAACTGCTCTGCCCACTCGGGACCAAAGTAGCTGCTGAACAGACCATGGGCAGGGTCTCTGTCGGCACTATACTGGTCGTAGTCTTTCTGTGCCTTAACAATCCGCTGAATATCTTCTGGCTCAGTTAGAGGCTCAGCTTGCTCCACCATTTGCCAATATAAGGCCAAGTAGTCTTTGTAAGCCTCAAAGACTTCCGTTTGCACTGTCTCTAGGGAATCGA
>NZ_JAAHHE010000960.1:0-1133 GCF_010692525.1 Moorena sp. SIO3B2 | reverse complement strand
ACCTACTTAGTCGCAGTTTTTCTGTTTACTTTACAGTTGGGGCAGTCTTGTCCCTGATCACCTGCGGGATCATCGTATCCGCAGCTGGAGCAAGTCTTCGCAGTCTCGACACCTGCGCCATCATCCTCACCAAGTTGATAACTGAAAACCGGGTTAGCGAATAACGCAACGCCCAATACTAGCCCAAGAGATAATCCCTTCATTACACACCTCATATGTTGTTGGTTGAAACCTAAACATACATTTATACTAGCTCAGTCCCGTTAACAGCAGCTGCTAAACCAAAAGCCCTTGACACCCTCAACTACTCGCCGGAAAACTACCACCTACAAAGTGAATATCACTAAAAGTTTCAATCCACAAACGAGCACCACAATCCAGTGGATTATCCGGCTGATAAACAATCTTACACGGACCAAGGATTTCCACTTCATTACCGTAGAGATTAGTTCCCTTTCGTTTTACTGAAATCACTGGCTTCCGGTCTTCCGGGCTTTTCTTCATATTCGAGCCAATGTGATTGCGATTAACATTAATCTTGGCTAAAGCGGTCGTACGACTAGTGCGCCATTTCCCCTTCGGTCCACGATTACCTTTAGTAATTTGTGGCAAATGGTTGAACAGAGGAATAATCCAGAATTTCCCGCTTTTATAGGCACCCCGGACGCGACCCTTCTCTAGAAGTTGGCGCAATCGTCGAGAGGAAATTCCTAATAGAGATGCTGCTTCAGTAGTTCCAACGCACTTGTTCATCAGTTGACCCTGCTTTAACTCTTCCGATAATACTATTGTAAGGGAAAAAAGAAAAATTGACAATTTATTTTTGTAGGGAACAGGGAATAGGGAATAGGGAATAGGGAGGAAAGGGTGGTAAAAGTGGTAAATATGGTAAGGGTGGCTAGCAAGTCAAGTGCTGTGGTTTCCACTATTAGCGACTGCGTCAATATCGGAATAGTTAGGAAATCGGGAATCGGGAATCGGGAATCGGGAATCGGGAATCGGGAATCGGGAATCGGGAATCGGGAATCGGGATTGGGAATGCGATCGCGTAGCGTGACCAAAGGTCAATCGCTTTTAGCGTGGCCTACGGTCAATCCCGTAGCGTGACCTACGGCCAATCCCGTAGTTAATAA
>NZ_JAAHHE010000096.1:0-23092 GCF_010692525.1 Moorena sp. SIO3B2 | reverse complement strand
TTATTCCAAATTGGTCAATTATCCTATTGTTGGCAATCCACTGTCTATCCTAATCACAATAAAAAAATACCCGAATTTATCCAACGATTTATCAACGATGAAAACAGTAAACTAATGGTGAGTAATCTCTATCATATTTAAATGATAGCAGTCGGGAGTCGGGAGTCGGGAATCGGGAGTCGGGAGTCGGGAATCGGGAATCGGGAATCGGGAACAGGTAATAGGTAATAGGTAATAGGTAATAGGTAAAAAATATGTGTAGCTAATTAATAGGATAACTGCTATATAATAAACTTCCCATCTCCCCATCTCCCCATCTCCCCATCTCCCCATCTCCCCATCTCCCCATCTCCCCATCTCCCCACACTCCTAATCTGAAGGCGGTAATTCCTGATCCCTCAAGCTTTTTTGACCTGTTCCCGCATAGTATTTATATTGTTCAATGATAATTTTCGCCAGTTCAGAAAGGGGTATTTCCTTACCATCAACCTGAGCTTTCACATAAATCTTGAGTGCTTCGATATAAGATAGACCAAGAGCCAAGGTTAGTGCTGCTGCCGTTGAGCCTGATATTGCTCCACCAAGCACGGTGCCTGCACCCGGAATCATTTTGAGTAAATTCGCGACAATTACTTTACCCACTGCAGTCATTCCTCCTGTACCCCCAAGAGCAGATATCACCATTCCCAGAAAAGCTCTTTCAACCGTTAATCCAAAAATGCTGGTGATGTTAGCAATCATTACCGTTTGCATCGTTACCAAGATTGGCGCATCAGAAAACGGAATTGGTGAGGCACCAACCAATGCTGAACCAGTAACATAACCCGTAACATATTTAAACGCTTCACCTGCTTTTAGTTCAATATTTCTAATCTGTTCTCTCAGAAATGCTTTGCGCTGGGCTTCTGGCAGTAAATTTGCCGTCACTTCTACTAAACGCTCTAAACCATGGGCTGTCACCGTATAATCATCATCGATAGATTTTGATTGTGCTAGCACTGGAATAATCTGACTAACCGGTAGATTCTTACCCTCTAGGAAAGCAATAAACTCACTACGTTTTTTCGTTAACGTTTGAGTCAGAACTAAGATAACTGGTACATCTTTTTGTTGGAGGCTCTTTAGCCATTCTTCTTCAATCGGATCCAATCGAGCAGTCTCATGATTAAGGCAATACCACACCACATGAATGTGTTCTTTTGCCTCTAGTTTCCTTTGATCATCAATTAGTTTCGAGATATCTGCCCTTACTCGTTCAATCTGTTGAGTTTTAAGTTCTAGCCCTGGCGTATCGTACACTGTAATCGGGCAACCTGTTTTTGTATAACGACGAATAGTTTGAGTAACAGGATAGCCCACTCCTGTTTCTGCCAGGCGAGAGCGAAAAATTGTGTTTACTAAGGTACTTTTTCCTACACCGGTTTTCCCAATTACTAAAACATTACATTGCTCAATTTTGCTCTGGGCATCTTCATAGGCTTCGCTCATTTTGCCTAACAGTTCATCAAATGAGATGTGCTCTGACATTAGTAGTTTTCTCCTTTAAGCTGTTGTGCATTTAAACTGTATATAGCATTTTCAGTTGAGATGTAACCTGAGAATGTCTTATGTTATTTTACTATAAAACTCTGGAGCTATTGCCCCTACTATTGCATTTTTCGAAATTTCTGAGTTTATAACTCATTTGATAACGCTATATATTATCGACATACTGTTCGATAAAATTCCTAAGTTCCTTCACATTAAAATCCTTAGCCAATTTATAAATAACTTTAGCAAATGGTACAAATTTAGCATCTAATACTTCCAGCTTTTCCGCTTCTTGGCTGATGTCAAACACATTACCTTTCTTAGACAAGTCATAAAGTTGGAGCAGAATATCAGATGGGGGAGGCACAATGGCATCTAGGTGGATTTGTTCAGCTCCAGCATCTATTATAGTTTCTGGTTTTGGTATGAAGTCTTCATACACCCATTCCAGTTGCAAATGCTGTTTTAATTTTTCCAGTAATTCTGCTACATCCACTGGTTTGGGAATAAAATCATCGCAGCCTGCATGCCAACTCTGTTGCTGGTCTAACTCATAAACACTGGCAGATGAAGCAATAATCAACAGATCTTTCAATTTATCTAATGAGCGCAGACGTCGCATCATTTCCAAGCCATCCATCACCGGCATCACCAAGTCAGTAATAATTAGGTCAGGGTTACATTCTGTGGCTTTTTCCAAACCCTCAACCCCATTAGTGGCCTCCAACAGTTCAAATCCCAGAGGTTGTAACACATTCACAATTACAGAGCGATTCTGCCATTTGTCATCTACTACTAAGATTTTCCGAGCTTTTCCATGACAACCTATAATAGTCTTAGTGGAAGCTTGCTTACTCGCAATCAAAGCTGTAGTAATCGGTAAATCTAAATCTATAGAGAACATGCTACCTTTGCCATAAGTACTCTCAACATTGATAGCACTTCCCATCAACTTGATAATTGTTTGGCTAATCGCTAATCCAAGTCCAGTACCTTGTTCACGATGATCAACATCCCCCACCTGTTCAAAGGGCAAAAATATTTTTTCCAGTTGTTCTGGGGTCATCCCAATGCCAGTATCTTTAATTATAAATCGAAGTCTGACTAGGGGGGATTGGAGAGTAGGAAGTCGTGGGTGTTTACTGATAACCTCTACCTTAAACGTGACTCCGCCATGGTCAGTAAACTTAATGGCATTGCCCAAAAGGTTAATCAGAACTTGTCGCAATCGTTTGGCATCAGCCAGGATACCGTCTGGCAGATGGGATGAGGGTAGATAAATAAAAGCAATCTCTTTTTGCTGGGCTTTAACCCGGCACATTTCTACAACTTCCATCAGAAAGGACGGCAAATGAACTTCTCTGGGAAACAGTTCCATTTTCCGAGCTTCGATTTTGGATAAGTCTAAAATGTCATTAATCAGATGGAGTAGATAGTTGCCACACTGATAAATAAGGTTGATCTGGTCTTTTTGTTGAGCAGTTATCTGTGGATCCCGTTGTAGAATTTGGGCGTAACCCAAAACGCCATTGAGGGGAGTACGCAATTCATGACTCATATTAGCCAGGAATTGACTTTTGGCGTGATTAGCCTGATCAGCCGCTTCTTTAGCTGCTTTGAACTCAGCTGTACGTTCCTCAACCCGGATTTCCAGTAAAGCATTGGCTTTTCGCAGTTGTGCTTCGATTCGCCTACGCCCAGCTAGATAAACTAGACCATAGCTAAATCCAAAACAGGAAACACCAGCAAATAAGAGCCAATAGCGGTACTGATGGATAACTTGACCCAGAGTAACTTTTCCCCAATCTTCGTAGGGACGAACCCGCAGATTCCGTAAGGTTTCGTGACAAGGTTGGTAGTTGGCCGGGATGGTCCAGCCCTGATAACGACCAGCTTTGGCCGCTGGGTGCTCAGAAGGCATGGTCATTAATGCGATCGCAACCTCTTCCGCTAACTCCACGGGGGTATGGGGTAGTGTGGAAAAAGGCCATTCTGGATAAAGTTTAGTACTCAGAGCAAAAGGGAAAGTGTCCTGATATTGAGTTTGCTGATTCAGGATCACAAAGTCATCTCGATTAATTTTGCCCTCCTGTGCCATACGTTCGAGGGTATCAGTGCGGACAGTGCCAGCATCGACAATACCATCACGAACAGCGTAGACCACTGCGTCATGGCTACCACCAAAGTCGAGCGCTGGAAAGTCACGGTAGGGATTAACTCCAGCTTCTAACAGAGTTTCCCATGCCATTTGCCAGCCCCCAAAGGCAATTTCACTGACGGCCATAAAGGTTTTGCCCCGTAAATCCTTTAAATCCTGGATATCATTGCGGTCAGCATGACGCAGGATAACCGCTCCAAATTGGGTGTAAGGCTTGCCTAGGCGTAGATTTTTTAGGGTGGCAATTCGTCTTGCCCCATAAATCCATTCCAACTCTACATACATTCCAGGGTTAGGCAACACAAAGTCCACCTCCTGGTTAGCTACTATTTCTTCGAGGGTGTCAAACTCTAGTGGTACAAGTTGGAAAACATAGCCGGAAATCGTTTCACTGAGATACTCTAGGGTCGGTTGCCATTTTGTTTTGGTATGGTCAACACCCCGAATTGCCATCACTCCTACCTTAATAATCTTTACCTCTGAAGTCGTTATTTGTCCTGTTCCATCTACAGGTTCCTGAGGAGGAAGAATCCCTGGGGCAGCCGATGGTATTAGTGATAATCCCATGCCTAGAATCAGGCTGGATTTAATGAAGAAGTAAAGACGAATCATAATATAGCAGGTAGTGATAAACATGTAGTGATGGCCTAATCAACCCGACAAACATTTATTATAATGATGAACAAAATTCCAAATAGCTCCTAGGTGATTTTCTAATTTTTTGGAAAATGACAACGTTTTCCGTTCCCAGGCGACTAATCCTTTGTCTTAATGTATTATTTAATCTTTCAATATGATTAGTTTTACCCGTTTGTTTTTCTACCGGCTTGTGACGTTGTCTTGATGCAGTCGCGCTTTGCATCAAGACAGCGAATATTTCGAGCCAATAGCCATGACTAAATATGGTGACCAAGGTACCAATGTCAAGGGTTCCGTTGATGAGGAGCCGGGTGAAGGGAAACTTTCACGCCCGGTTTTGTTGGCGTAGCCTCCCTGACGGGATGACGAGTCAGTGAGGCGACTCACTGGCTTAGTTTAATAGTAGAGAGTAGGGAGATAGAGGAGATTTTGATGAAGGGTAATTATCCTGAGATGATATTAGATGCTATTCCTTTTACCCTTGAAAAAATTAGCGCTAGATAAATTCGGGTAAAGTATAGCGCTAATTTCACCTACTCCCTTAATTATCCCAAATACCCCTTAACCCTTGAAAAAATTAGCGCTAGATAAATTCGGGTAAAGTATAGCGCTAATTTCACCTACTCCCTTAATTATCCCAAATATCCCTTAACCCTTGAAAAAATTAGCGCTAGATAAATTCGGGTAAAGTATAGCGCTAATTTAAATCACTAACTTAATTATCCTAACTATCCCTTAACGCTTCAAAAGGTTAGCGCCTTAAAGCCATAAAACTAGCGCTATACTATTAACAGGATTCCATTAGCTTCTCCCTAGGAGCTACTAATGTCTAAAACTTGGTGATATCACACCTAACGCTATCATGCTTAAGCAAATTGCTGATGCCTTTGAGCACCATGATTATCAAACTGCTGCCCGATTAATTAAACAACTTCTCAAGCAAGAGCCCAATAATCCCTGGACACAGCTTTATCTAGGAAGGCTCCAGGAAGTCAGAGGTAAACAAGAAGCAGCTGAAAGAATCTATCGACAGTTACTGAAAGGAACACCTGTTCCTAAAATTATGGCCCAAGCTCGTCAGGGACTAGCACGCTTAGAAGCTACAGCAAAAGAACAGCGCCGACAAGCCTTAGCCCAAGCAACTGCTGACCCTGAAAGTAATCAATTGGGAGTTTTAGTCCTAAAGCCGATCAGCCAACAAGACAAACCAACAGCAGCTCAACACTTAGCTCGCATCCTGGGGATAGACCCCTACACCGCAAGGCTACAGCTACCTACTAGAGGCTGGCGTTTATATCGCACTGGACCTGTGGGAGAACTTAAGTATTATGGGTCGTTACTGCGAGAAGCATCAATAAAATGTTTGTGGGCAAGCTTAGCAGATATCAAAACAATTAACATCTATCAAGTTAAGTATTTTTCTGACAGTAGTGACCAGGAGACCACTGTAGTATGTCAAAACTCTCAGGGACAGTTGGGTTCCTTTAGCTTTAACTGGTCGGAAGTGACCCAACGAGTAGAAGGGCGGTTGCCTTTGTTTGAGAAGGTAGTAGACTTAGATGCGCGACGGAATTTAACTCGTAAAACCCAAACCTTAGACTATGCCCTGGTTTGTGACTTGCATTTACCACAGCGCCACAGTATTCTCAGAGTATGCGATCGCAATTATCAATTTCAGCAAGGAATTGCTCTAACCCTCAAGCCAGTTTCCAGTCAGAACAGCCTATCCCAAGACTCTCATATACACCAAAGCACTACAAGAGTCAACTGGAACAACTTGACTGATTACTTAAACCTTCGGCTGCTTGAAAAGCCAGTATGGTCTGACTTTACCACCTTTGCGCAAACTGCTATAGACTACCCAGATCTGCTAGAAAAATTGGAGTCTCATATCGACTTATTTCGCCTGGTCGAGACTCCTTGGGATCCAGCATTTCAGTTGTATAGTGGACTAGTTTTTTTGACTAATCACTAATCTAGAAACGAGGGTTCTGCATCTGAGCAGCCATGTCGAGGAACTTATTCATGCTAGGACCAGGACGCCGACGAGGCATGATCATTGGTACGTATTTGGTGGCAAAGGTGGTTTCGGGCTGCCCTTTTGCCTTGCTATTGACAACTGCTGCTGCTGAATTGATTGCCGCTACTGGTGTTGGCTCAGGAGCAGCTGCCTTTTTTTTAGCTTCTGCTTCAGCTTGTTTCTTAGCCTTTGCTTCAGCCTTAGCCTTAGCTAGTTCTTCTTTCTTGGCTTGACGAGCAGATTTGGGCTTAGAAGCTTCAGCTGTTGCTACTGCGGTCGTGGTTTCTGCTGTTGCCTGAGCTGGTGCTACTACGGTTGCGGTTTCCGCTGTTGTCTGGGCAATAGCCGGTTCTGGCTTCTGTTCTACCGCCGGTTGCTGAGGGGTGCTAGTTTCGCTTTCGTCTAGCTCCAGGTAAAAGCCCTTGGATTTATTGCGCTTAAACAAACCTACCATTTACAAAGACCTCTCTAAATTAGTTTTAATGGAAGCTATTACCTTCAGTGCGATCGCAACTGGGGCTACAAGCTTGGCCCAGGAGATTTACCAGTAATCGGCAATCAGTAAGCGGTAATCGGTAATTGTGCTGAATTCCTACTCATCACCAATACCCTCAACCATTTACTCAAAACCCGACTCTGTCCTGGCTTAAGTGGATAGCCCCACTGCTGATCTTGGGTGACTAGTCGTTTGATGAAACTTAACCAAACGTTGCATTTGTATAATAATTATGAGTGATTACTTCACTTATTGCAACAATTTAGATATTTTTGTTCATCAAACTTTACATAAAGCTCTTAATAAGTATATTTACTTAGATTTTTGGAGCTAAAGACCACCAGTTAATTTATAAAGATTTACAATTCTCTCAGAATTTTGGGGAAAGCTATGGAAATTCGACGGATTGCTGAAGTTTTGCGCAATGGTCAACCAGATCAGTCTTTGACCATCCAAGGCTGGGTACGCACAAAACGGGAATTAAAGGACTTTGCCTTTATGGAAGTCAACGATGGCTCCTCCATGGCAAATTTACAGGTAGTGCTCAATCCAGACTTGTCGGATTATGAGACTATCCTGAAACGGCTTAATACTGGCTCATCAGTAGAAGTCACTGGTATACTAGTAGAATCTCTTGGCAAGGGACAGCGAATTGAAGTAAAAGCATCCTCGGTGACAGTATATGGGGAAGCAGATGCCAATTATCCCCTACAGAAGAAACGCCACTCCTTTGAGTTTTTGCGCACCATTAGCCATTTGCGATCGCGTACCAATACCCTAGGTGCGGTGTTCCGAGTGCGGAATGCCTGTTCCAATGCCATTCATCAGTTTTTTCAAGAACGAGGTTTCTTGTGGGTTCATACCCCAATTATCACCGCTAGTGATTGTGAAGGAGCAGGGGAGTTGTTCAGTGTCACTAACCTAGACTTAAAGAACATCCCCAAAACCGATAATCAAGCAGTCGATTATACTCAGGACTTTTTTGGACGACCGACTTACCTGACCGTCAGTGGTCAATTAGAAGCAGAAATCATGGCAATGGCATTTCGGGATGTATACACCTTTGGTCCTACATTCCGAGCCGAGAATTCTAATACCTCTCGCCATCTAGCAGAATTTTGGATGGTCGAGCCTGAGATGGCATTCTGCGATTTGAAGGGGGATATGGATTTAGCAGAAGCCTTTCTCAAGCATGTATTTAAGTCAGTTTTGGAAAACTGTCCAGAAGATCTGGAATTTTTCAACAAGCGGATCGATAACAATGTTCTCGCTACTGCTGATAATATTATCAATAATCAGTTTGAGCGGATTACTTATACAGATGCGATCGCATTACTGGAGAAAACGGATCGTAAGTTTGAGTATGGGGTAAATTGGGGTGTAGATTTGCAGTCCGAACACGAACGGTATCTAGCCGAAGAGTTGTTTAAAAAGCCCGTCATTGTCACGGATTATCCAGTAGAGATTAAAGCCTTTTATATGCGCTTAAATGACGACCAAAAGACTGTAGCAGCAATGGATGTGCTTGCGCCTAGGATTGGAGAGATTATCGGTGGTGCTCAGCGGGAAGAACGGCTGGATATATTAGAGAAGCGAATTCAGAATCAGGGCATGAATCCAGAAGATTTATGGTGGTATTTGGATTTGCGACGTTATGGTACAGTGCCCCATGCTGGATTTGGTTTGGGATTTGAGCGATTGGTGCAATTTATGACTGGTATGGGGAATATTCGGGATGTAATTCCGTTTCCCAGAACTCCTTTAAGTGCAGAGTTCTAAAAAATAAAACTATCGTTGGCTATGCCCACAGCCATTGATGGAAATATGGGTAGTGCTAAAGATTTAGTGGTTTGGCTACCGTCTGCTAAAGATAACGGTAGCTAAAATCACGAATTGTGTACCACTACCCAAAACTATATTGACAGAGTACTAGCTAAGTGAAGCATGACTACGGTCATAGGTAGAGCGGAAACTAGGATGGGGTTTACCTTGGATAGTACCCCAGTAGTCAGAATCTAAGCTATCTAGTCCTACTTCGGAAGCAACGCGACCGAGCATAGATTGCTGACGATTTTTGATCATGTGATGGTGATTCATCATCAGAGCCCTAGCTTTTTCTTGAGTAGACATTTTCCTTTCTCCGATTGCTTATATAAGATTTTGATGGGATTCACTTCCCTTACATATACAACTATATCATAGATTCTGTATCAAAAACTACAAAATTACTTTTATTTACAAATCTTAATGAACTAGCAACTATCACCACTGTCCTTCAAAATATCCCAGAGCCACTGCTCTACGCGATCGCCCATGGCCTGATTAGAGTATTTAACTTCCAGGAGGCGACGGCATTCACGACGGTCAATTTTATCCAAGTTTCCCAAGGCTTCTACCAAGCCTTCCACAGAATCCGGTTCTACCAAAAAGCCATTTTTACCATCTTCGATAATTTCTGCTGATCCACCACGGTCATAGGAAATGACTGGTACTCCACAAGCGAGGGCTTCAATTACCACATTACCAAATGCTTCCACCCAATGAGGCGTCATCAGTAAAGCTCGACACTGGCGCAAGTGTTTTTGGAGTTGATCAGTTGGGAGAAAACCCAGGTATTCTATAGGGGCATTGGGGTAATCCTGGAGAATCTGCTCCCAATAGGGTTTATTTTGTATAAGACCCATAATTTTTAGTGGCATAGCCGTGAAATCGGATGCTGCCACTGCGTCTTCTAAGCCTTTTTCTGGAGAAATTCGACCCACCCAGCCGAGCCAGGGTGAGGGGGAGTCACAAAAGGAATACACAGACAAATCAATGCCATTGCCCAAACAACGACAGCGATTCTTGAAGGCAAATGTTGCCGCTTGAGCCATTGAATGAACCCCGATTGTGCCAGGGAAATTAATGGCAACTTGTTCGATGATCTGATCCATCCCCTCGGTTAATGAGCCCATACTAACTAGGTGAGCAATGGGACGAGTGAAAAAGGGGGTTAGGTAAAACGGTAACCAGTCGTAGGCAAAGTTTACAATCAAGTCATAGTTGGTTTGAACTTGTCGCCCATAGTCCCACATATTAGCCAATACGGAGGATGGGGGGATGATAGTAGGAGTGTCTCTTGTTTGAGTTTGAATACTACTTTCGAGAACACCATCAATTTCTACCAGAGGCATTCCCCAAGCTGTAGATCCTTTAGTTGCCACAATTGTGATCCTGTGACCCCGATTAATCAATTCCGTAGCAATGTTACGTACAGTCAACTCAACGCCACCACCTAACCCTGAACCCAACGGACCAACTGGGGTGGAAATTAATAGCAATTTCAGGGAATTTAATTGGCTCATTAATTTAAAATTAACGTAAGCTATCAGCTATCAGCTATCAGCTATCAGCTATCAGTATTAAGCTTTCAGCTATCAGTATTAAGCTATCAGCTATCAGTATTAAGCTTTCAGCCATTCGCGTAGCGTGGCCAAGGCTGACGGCTGTTCGCGCAGCGTGAGCTTTTAGCTCACGGCTGACGGCTGACCGCTAAGGGCTGAATGCTTACATCAAAACTATAAGTATAAACTTCAAATTAATTAATCAAACGTTAACTTCAAAACGTTGATTTTAAATCTCTTAAAGCACGGTAAGTAAAGCTTATTAAATTTTTATTACCTGTTCCAGATTATAACACGTTAATTAAAGGTTATGAAACTTTTATTACCTGTTCTGAAGTTCCCTAACTAGTCGCTATTATCTTGGTAATGGTTTGACGTATTTTCTGATGAATTTAGGTGATTTTGTGCTGGTGGCAAACTATCCAGATTCGCTGCAGGGCGAATTTTATTAAACTGATCGATTGCCCATTTTGCCGTTTCTCGCACTTCAGAATCCGGGTCATCCGTAGCGTGACGCAACATCTGCAAGACTTGATTTAGTAATTCATAAATTCGCGTTGCATCCCGAATCGCATTTTTCCGGACTTGGGGGTTGTCATCCTGCAAAGAAATGGCTAGGGCTTTGTTAATCGGTTTGAGGGTTTTGGTGCTAATTTGGGATAAGGCTTCCAAAATCAAGCCACGCTGCTTAGAATCAGAATCTAGCATTAAGTCCACTAGGGGCTTTACTGCCCTCGAATCCCCCTTTTGGGCTAATTCCCAGATAGCTTGTTGTCGCTTTTTTGGATCTGGGTCTTCTAATTCTCTGATTAATTCCTCAACAATACTAAATTTAGTCAGGCGAGTGGTCTTTTTGACATGTAAGGAATCAGCTAAAGACTGAGGTTGAGGATTGCTAGGATTGGCGACATCATAACTAACGCTATGGTTATAATCCCTTTGAGGATGGTGGTTTTGGGAGTCAGTTGACACTTGGACTTTGAGGTTATTGACTCTAGGATCTTGTTTAGCTTGGTTTTCTGTGGAGGGCGCTAATTTTGAGTCTACGGGTCGTTTTGGTTTAGTCAGCCACTTGAATAGCAAAAAACCGCCACCAGCCATGATGATGGCTGGGATGATCAACCATGATGACGGGCTCTTTTCCAGAGTCGAAGGCTCCGTAGTAGTCGATTCGGCTGACACTGATTCACCTGACTTTGGAGCTGAACTCGTGCTGGTGGTTGTCGTCTTAGCAGCGTAGGCTTGCTCCAATTCCTTCCTAGTAACAGAATCAACAACACCCAGTTTTCTCAATCCAACGGATTCTTGGAATAAAGCGACTGCTTTCTCTGTATCCTCACCATAAACACCATCTTCAAGCCCATCGTAGAAGTCAAGATGCTTTAGCTTGGCTTGCACAAGAGCCACCTCTTTTCCCCGACTCCCTTTGAGCAGAATTGGTTGGTCAGTTTCTGTGGCAGAAGTGGGAGATTGAGCGATGAGCAACGGGTCAGGGAGGTTGTTGGTTGAAAATGCGTTCGCTTTTTCTAATTTCGCCGCTTGACTGCTTCCCAGCACCCAGCCTAGGCAGTTCAAACAGGTAGCTACAAGTATGATAGACCAATGGCGAGTCATAAAATTCTACAGGACTCGAATGTGAACGCCAATTCTAGCTTACGCACTTAACACACAACGCTAAATCCCATGTGCTTTAGTCGTTCGAGCAACAGAATTTTGGCTCGATTAATCTCAATTGTATCAAATCGGCTTCACTGCTGGGTTTCTGGTAGCTTAGCACTACCTTCTTCAGACTCAGTTGTTGTTTCCACTGCCAGTTTTCCGCTCTGGCTAGCCGCTATTGTTTGCCAGCCTTGCTTTGATCCGAGTTGCTATTTGTTCCCGCTGATTCACTAGATAAACGCTGAGCAATGTCAGGCACACACCAGTCCACTGTAGGGAACTGAGTACCTCAGACAACACTAAATTCCCAAATAGTAGGGCAAATACTGGTGTCAGAAAGGTTAAGCTAGACAGACTAGTGAGATTGCCCTTGGAGGCAAAGTAGAAGAATATACCGTATGCGATCGCACTCCCGAAAACAGTGGAGTAAGCTAATGCAATCCAGCCAACTCCATCAATATTGACCCATTGCTGGGATTCTATCACACTAGAGAGGGCAAATAACGGTAATCCCCCTAGGAGCATGTGCCAACCAACAGCAGCAACTGGGTCTGCATAGCGGCTGATAATGGGAACCATTACGGTGCCTACTGCCATGGAAAGGGATGCTAACAGCATCAGCCACTCCCCATGATCAAACAGCTGTTGCCAGCTTAATTCTATAGCTTGAGCGTTGCCAGTAAAAAGGCTGAGAATCCATTGATCCGGCAAGCCAATCAAGCTGATTCCTACTATACCAAATCCTAATCCTAACCAACCCCAAAGTCCAATCAGTTCACCAAAGAGCAATCCTGATAGCAGGGCAACCACTAGGGGTTGACTATCAATCATCACCGAACCCAAACCCGCGCCAGTGCTAACCAATCCGTGGGCTAGGAAACCCTGAAACATTGCCCCATCGACTAAGGCAAATAAGCTAATCCACAGCCAGGCTAACCCACCTTTCGGCTGGGGACGACCCATCACAGTTGCTGCTCCTAATACTAAAACTCCTGCTGGTACTAACCGCACCCCAGCCATAAACAGAGGGGTTGTGTTAGGGATCACCCCTTTCATGGCTACCATAGCTGTACCCCATAGGAAAAAGGGGGAAATCAGCAGTAGTGAACCTAGTAGTGACCTTGGTGACAGTATGGTGTTGGCTTTTAGTTGCATAATCCTGATTTATAGTGAATAACGAAAATAACCGACACTCAAGCAGCTGTCATATATTTGATTTAGATATTGACTTTAGATATTAACTTGGCTCAGGAGCAGGGGGCTCAGGAGCACAGTAGTGAGTTTTGGAGTTTTTCGAGCTTACTTCAATAACATACAATTTCAATGGGCGACAGCTTAAAGCCGCTTTTCATATTTGGTTAAACACTTGTATAGATTTATTTATTTATTTATTTATTTATTTATTTAAAGCCCCTGAGTAGCTAACCGTTTTATAAAATGATGCAAACTATATATACAAGCTCCAGTAATCACTTAAATCTAGACTAGATACTCACAATCACCTATGCCTTGGCCGTTTAAACGCAAATCTCTCAAACAAATTGCTCGCATTGAAATCACGGGGGCGATCGCTGGTGGTACCCGTAAACGGGTCCTCGAAGCCCTGAAAACTGTTGAAGAGAAGAAATTTCCCGTCTTACTATTACGGATTGACAGTCCTGGTGGTACAGTGGGAGATTCTCAGGAAATCTATAGCGCCTTGGTGCGGTTGCGAGAAAAGGTGAAGATTGTAGCTAGCTTTGGCAATATCTCCGCATCTGGGGGTGTTTACATTGGGATGGGAGCGGAACATATAGTAGCGAACCCTGGTACAATCACTGGAAGTATTGGTGTGATTCTGCGGGGAAACAATATAGAGCGCTTGTTGGATAAAATCGGTGTTTCCTTTAAGGTGATTAAGTCAGGTCCATACAAAGATATATTGGCGTTTGACCGGGAACTGACTGAGCCGGAAAAAACTATTCTTCAAGAGTTGATCGATACCAGTTATCAGCAGTTTGTACAAACTGTTGCCCAGAGTCGCAACCTAGATGTAGATGTAGTAAAAAGTTTTGCTGATGGTAGGATTTTTACTGGTGAGCAAGCACATAACTTGGGGGTGGTTGATCGGCTGGGAACTGAAGAAGATGCCCGTTGCTGGGCAGCGGAATTGGTGGGTCTTGACCCAGAGAAAACCAAGTCTTTCACCATCGAAGAACCCAAACCATTGTTGAGTCGCTTGCTACCGGGTAACCGTATTCGCAATAGATCTCAGATATCTGTTGGTATAGATTGGCTAGAATTTGAACTATCAACTAGCGGTCAGCCCCTATGGTTGTACCGACCATAAGATAACATGGAGATTTGAGATTTCACAAGAGTCTAATATCTCAAATCTCCCAGGGAAATTCGGAGGATCTTACTTTGCACTGGAGAGTTAGAGCAATTCGAGGCGCAACAACTGCCTCAGAAAATACAGTAGCAGCGATTCGAGAAGCAGTGATGGAACTGCTAGATCAACTCGAAGCTCATAATGAAATCGACCATCAAGAAATTATTAGTGCCATTTTCACCACGACCCGTGATTTGGATGCTAAATTTCCAGCTGCGATCGCACGAGAACGTCCCAATTGGGATCATGTTCCTTTACTTGATCTGCAACAGATGCATGTCGAGGGTAGCCTAGAGCGTTGTATCCGATGTTTAATCCACATCAACACTCCTGTTTCTCAACTTGAGATTTATCATCCCTATTTACGTCAGGCCAAAAATTTAAGGCCTGATTGGACTCTAGCTCAAGTCAGCCGTTAGTTGTTAGGTTATTTCTACTAACCACGCGGCTTGCCCTTACCCATTAGCCAGCGCTAAGTTCAAGTTGTCATTATTCATTAGTCAAAATAAAATTGTTAATGGTCAATAGTAAATTAACAATTAACAATTAACAATTAACAGGCATGGGATTTTATTGAGTGAAATGTATCAATGGTCAACCGTCAATGGTCAACCATCAACAAAAACATTTTCAGCTTGATTCCGTTTGTCTATCAGATGATTTGCGGTGGAAACGAATTCCTAAAAAGATGTCGTATACAAAGTTCCAAAAACTCTTTTGGGCCAGAAGTCCTAGAGATTGATCACAACCTTTTTCATCTAAAAGGGGTTTAACAGCACGGTAGGCGGGCTGATACTTGTACCAGGGTATGGTCGGCCACAGGTGATGAATTAGATGATAATTTTGTCCCATAATTAGCAGGTTTATGATGGGACTGGGGTAAATTCTAGCATTTTTCCAGCGATCACGTTCTTTAAATGGACGATGGGGCAAATAGTCAAAGAACAATCCTAGCGCTATACCTACAACTAATGCCGGCACAAACCAATAGTTCATGATGTAGTCTAAAAAGCCGTATTGACAACCAAGATATATGATGATGGCGATGAATAGACGGCTAAAAAACCACTCCCATAGCTCATACTTACGCCACAAACGGCGCTTGAAAAAAAATATTTCGTGATAAAAGAAGCGAACTGCAATTAACCACAGCGGACCACCAGTAGAAACAAAATGATCGGGATCGTTTTCGGGATCGTTAACATTGGCATGATGCTGCATATGAACCCGCGTGAACACTGGGAAGGTAAAACCTAACATCAGGGCGCTACCATGACCCATGAGGGCATTGACGTAACGGTTTTTGTGGGCAACATGGTGAGAGGCATCGTGAATGACTGTTCCTACCATGTGTAAGGCAAGGACATTAATGCTAAAGCAGCAAGCGTTAGGCAAATCCCAAAGCCAGTAACCACCGGTGGAACAGACCACCAAGATGATCGCCGCCACAAACATGAGTAACGTTAAGTTAAACTTATCCGGGGCACCCAGGAACTCCTTGGGCACTGTCAGCGGCTTGATGGCCTCCGACATACTTGTTTTCTCTCCTTTCTACTGTCTTTTGGTAGTATAAGGTAGAATGGCTCAATCATAAAGATTTGTTAAGATTAGAGCTTCATATCATAAACTAGACTCAATGTCAGGAAAATCACTCTCGTCACGAGGGGAGTCACCCTCCGCCACTAGTTTTCATCCCCTTCTGCTTCTGGGACGCACAGGGGTTTTCAATTGTGAAGCTGATAATCTTCTACAGGTTAACCTCTGTTTCGATTAGGCAGGGGTTACCACTCTGGGGAAGCACCACCATCTTTCCTTTGGGGAAACAGTTCTGCCTAACGTTAATCAGAACCGCAAAAGTCCCAAGGCTGATGCTTGATAGACCTACTCACCGGAGCCAGCAGATCAATTGTGCCCCCTATTTAAGCTAGCGATGCAGCTTCGGAACAGGGGAGCCAGTGAGGTCAAAGGGAGGCAGCGCCGACCTGTGGGGGTTTCCACTGGGCTTTCAGCGATGCAGCGCGGTCAAATCAATTACCGTAAGGAGAGGGGAGCCTTGTCTTGATGCAGCCCTTCCCCACTCGCGCTTTGCATTAAGAAAGGTCGTTGGTTAAAAGAAGTAGCTCGATTACTCAAAATAATCCGCTCAATCCTATGGGGGGTTTTCAGAGCTACTTTCAAAGCCAGACAGACTTCCTTTCGACTTGCCACACAGATAAACCTCCTGTGAAGCTCCCTGGTTGAGTTCCGCTTCAATCAGGTTAACCACTACCCCTGCCAACTTCTGAGAGTTGCTTAAATCATCCGTTGGGATCGCCAAATAACGCACATCAAAAGCAGTTTCTAAATGTTTAGTCTGTACTGCCAACAGCTCACCCGTTAGAACCATCCCTGGTAAATAAACAAATAGTGGATAATCACCAATTAAACTATCACGGAGTCAATAAAAACTGATAAATATTAACTTTTGGTATTGTTTATTTTCATAATTAATTATTATAGATATCAACATTTTTTTTGCGTAATTATAACGAATAATTATTCCTATTAAAACCGCCAATTAATTGAAGTATTAGTCAATTTTATTGGGATGATAATATGTGCAAAACCATAGATAAAATAGGTAGTTTAAATTATGGGAATGGCTCAAGTTTTTAGTCAACCATAAGTGAGACACTAACAAGCCCATATTATCCTTGAGGCTTAATACTTGATACTTCATACTTTATCCTTGATCCCCTGTAGTAACCTAGCAATTTAATACCGGCAGGTCTTAGAGGATATCTGAAAAGTTTTTTGATACTGAATTTTGCCCCCCTAGCCCCCCAATTCTGGGGGGAACAAGAATCCATTTGTTGGTAAAAGTCCCCCAAAATTGGGGGATTTAGGGGGCTTGAATGTAGCAAATGAGACTTCTCAGACAACCTCTTAGTAATGGACCACACAATCTATTTCCCTTGATAGTTCCGCTGTTTATCTGTAATCCAATAGCAATGTCGAACTAATACTGCCACACAACGATGAATAACCATCGGATGCCAACCCATTTGTTCAAATCGGGGTTCAGATCGGTCAAACAAACCTAACCATCGCAGCGGTATCACTGAGTGTACGATTTTTTCTTGGGAAGCGATCGCTAATAGGCGCGGCGCTGCCTGTTTAACTGATGTCCACAAAGCTAAGTGGGCAAAGCCTTTATAAAACTTACCTATTGCCAAAGGCTGAGTCAAATTCACCATTGGTTGGGCTCGGACTATAAACACCCCAACCCAATGATTATGTTCGAGAAACGGACTTGCCTGTTGTAAAAACGTCCACAGTATATGTTCTGGTTTTTCTAGAGGGAAACAACCCATCTGCTGGACAACCCACCCGCATCACTGGTACTTGTCCGATGTAATGATCACAAGCAATGGGGATTGGTTGCCCTAAGGCTACCATCAACAACGGGACATCTAGAAAGCCACGATGGTTGCTCACTACTACAACGGCAGATTTATGAGGAATGGGATCCTCATCGATATTGGAACATTTGTCTTCCCATTGCAGCAAGCAGCGCATCATAAAGCTGTAGGGGAAGATGGTCAGACATCAGTTTCAGTCATCAATTTCTAATCTAAATTAACATTTCTTAACATTGTTTTAAAATTCTATCTATTGACAGATGCCTTAAAGTAGAGATAATCAGGTGCAACACAACTAATGGTGATAGACTGCCAGTGACTACAAGTGTGTAGCTTGACACATTAGGCATTAAGCCAGTAGTAGAAAAAGCCTGTTAAATCTAAACTAGACTACTAACTTATGTTAATAATTAATTTTCCTTATAATCAAGTGACAGAAGGTGGCCTTGATTCCATTCCTTCAAGGCAGTGGGATAACTCATCGGCTGCTTATCATTAGTCCTTACTCATGAGTAACATACTAAGGACTAATGACTCCAAACCCCACAACTAAAATACGTGGAATGAGTTACAAGAGAATAAACAATTTTGAGTAACGTAAACTAAAAAGTAGCGACAGATACTTTTTAGAAAAGGTTAAAACTTAAGTAAATCTGATTAGATAAATACTACATAAAGTAACAACTAAAATTAATACTAGTAGGCATACACTACGTTAAAAATCACTTAAATAAGTTAAATCAGTTGGCTGGAGGGCGTTTTTAACACTCATATGATTCATACGAATACTACTAAAAATACATTTGCCATTACAACACCCCTTTACTATGTGAACGACTTACCCCATATCGGCAGTGCCTATACCACCATGGCATCTGATGCAGTAGCTCGTTTTCAACGGTTACAGGGCAAAGACGTACTGTTAATTACTGGCACAGATGAACATGGACAAAAAATTCAGCGGACTGCTGAAACTCAAGGGGTAGATCCTCAAGTACATTGCGACAAGATAGCTGCTGGATTTGATGTCCTCTGGCAAAAGCTCAATATCCAGTATGACCGTTTCAGCCGCACTACCGCTACCCGCCACCAAGCCATTGTCAAAGAATTTTTCATGCGGGTTTGGGATAATGGTGACATTTATCTGAGTCAACAACAAGGCTGGTACTGTGTCTCCTGTGAGGAATTCAAAGAGCAACGGGAACTCCTAGCTGGAAACCGCTGCTCGATTCACTCCAATCAAGAAGCGGAGTGGCGGGATGAGCAAAACTACTTTTTCCGGCTATCTAAATACCAAAAACAGCTAGAAGAACTTTACCAACAGCGACCAGATTTTATCCAACCGGAAAGTCGCCGTAATGAAGTGTTGAGTTTTGTCAGTCAGGGACTACAGGATTTTTCGATTTCGCGATTGAATGTCGATTGGGGCTTCCCAGTACCGGTTGATCCCAGCCACACCATCTATGTCTGGTTTGATGCCTTACTAGGCTACGTCACTGCCCTATTGGATCCCGATAGTGAACCAACCCTTGATAATGCCTTACAAAAATGGTGGCCGATCAATTTACATCTTATCGGTAAGGACATCCTGCGCTTTCATGCTGTATACTGGCCTGCCATGTTAATGTCAGCCTCTCTACCTGTTACAGGTCAAGTATTTGGTCATGGCTTTCTGACCAAAGATGGTCAAAAAATGGGAAAAAGTCTAGGCAATACCCTAGACCCAGTGGAGTTGGTAGATAAATACGGTGCTGATGCAATTCGCTATTATTTTCTAAAAGAGATTGAATTTGGGCGAGATGGGGATTTTAGTGAAACCCGTTTTATCGATATCGTCAATGCCGATTTAGCCAATGACCTAGGTAATTTGCTCAATCGCACCTTGGGAATGGCTAAAAAGTATTGTCAAGGTATTGTTCCAGGTTTAACTGGCTCAGATATTTCACAGGTCAATCCTCTGCTCGAAATTGGCTTAGATCTCGGTTCACAAGTCGCTAGGGCTTATGAATCCCTAGCGTTTAGCCAAGCTTGCCAAAAAATATTTACTCTGATTCGAGCCAGTAACAAATTTCTAGATCAGCAAGCTCCCTGGAGCTTGTATAAACAAGGAAAACAGCAAGAGGTTGAACAAGTGTTATATACAGTTTTAGAGTCAGTGCGCTTAGCTGCCTATCTCTTATCACCGATTATTCCCAGTATTAGTACGGAGATTTACCAACAACTAGGTTTTGCCATCGACTTTAGCCAAAAAGAACACATCTTTTTGGCTGCGCCCTATGTATCCCATGCATCTTGGGGGGTTTTACCTCAAAACCAGAAGCTAGGAAAACCCAAACCGGTATTTGCACGACTGGAACTCACCTAATTTGGTTTCGTCTTATTAACCAAAAACTTAATCGGCATCTTACCTTAATGCTGATTAAGTAAAAAGTTTTTTAATTTTTTTTTAACAAAGAGGTATAATAAAAATGCTGAGCCATTATAATCATGACCCAATTTTTACACCTGAACAAGTCCTAGAAAACCGTGGTCGTGTTGCCATCTTTATCGATGGTTCAAACTTATTTTATGCTGCCCTGCAACTAGGGATTGAAATTGACTACACTAAGCTATTGTGTCGTTTGACAGCAGGGTCTAGGCTACTACGCTCTTTCTTTTACACTGGTGTTGATCGTACTAATGAGAAGCAGCAGGGCTTTCTTCTCTGGATGCGTCGTAATGGCTACCGAGTAATTGCCAAAGATTTAGTGCAGCTACCAGATGGCTCAAAAAAAGCTAATCTGGATGTAGAAATTGCTGTTGACATGATGGCACTAGTGGGTTCCTACGACACAGCAGTTCTAGTCAGTGGAGATGGCGATCTTGCCTATGCAGTGGATTCTGTAAGTTATCGGGGAGTTCGGGTTGAGGTGGTCAGCCTACGCTCCATGACCAGTGACAGTCTAATTAATGTAGCCGACCGCTATATTGACCTTGATACCATCCAAGAAAGTATCCAAAAAACACCCAAACAAAACTATACTTACCGTCCGTTGTCTGGGTTCAATGTGATGGATGAACAGCACAAATAGTTTGGTGATTAGTGATTAGTGATTAGTGATTAGTCATTAGGTAAGCATTCAGCTATCAGCTATCAGCTATCAGCTATCAGCTAATGCGCTACTTGAGTTGCTACTTGAGGTGCTTTTGAATGAAAGAGGTAAGCATTCGTTTAATCTCAGTTAAGTCTGCTGACGGCTGACGGCTGTTCGCGCAGCGTGAGCTTTTAGCTCACGGCTGACGGCTGACGGCTGACGGCTGAGAGCTGACGGCTGAATACTTACGTCATTAGTCATTAGTCATTGTCATTGGTGATTATGGTCTGTCTGATGGGGTCGAAACTACGATGTAGGTGTGTGGGCGTTTCTTTCTCATGTCTTGTAGCATTCGGGCAGTAATTAGTGGCTGAAAACCTATAGTTTATGTCCGATGCTTTGCCCTCCTATAGTTTACATACAGACCTTATTCATGGAGTAGGGTAAAACATCTAAAAACTTAAAGCTAAGCAACTACGTCAAGTATAGCTGAGGGGGTAACATATCGCCTATAATCATTAACTCATCTGGGTTTGGTCAATTCAGTTACAAAACTTATATCCAAATTGAAGGAAATAATCAGGGATTGAGTTCTCAGTCATTGAAAATATTCTGCCGAGCGCTGAGGGGGTGAAAGGTAGGCTATAATCCTTATCTGGTCATGATGCGCGTCAATTCAGTTACCCAACTTATCAACCGGATTTTTCGACCACTTGGACGAAAGAATCAGGGATTGAGTTCTCAGTCATTGAAAATAGGCTCATGATTGTCTAGGTATAGTTTGGGATGATAGTGACCTTAAACCTAGAGCTGACAAGGACTTTGGGGGGCTTGTCGCCCCCCAGGAACTATAGAGGTTATAAAAACTTCTAATAACTAGTAATAACTACTATAGCGTTTCCTAGTAAGCAATTTTTATAAAAATTCCTTTTTTAAATCGATACAAGTCTTTATGATTAAGCTTTGTATCGATTATTTTATAGTCATTTATCCTAACCACACGCTCTTAAGCCATATGTTTTTATACTCCAAGAGATGTCTTAAATTTTTTATTTTGATTTTCATGGTTTACTCATTATCTGGCTGTAAGAGTGAGCCGAAACCATTAAATCAAGTTCAGGAAGACACTAACGTTACTGAAAAAATTGAAGGAAGTCTAGTCTTTAAAAACGTCACTCTAGATCAGTCAGATAAGCAAGGTCGTCCTCTATGGAAAGTTACTGGAGATAAAGCGACTTACTCTCCAGATAGAAAAATCGCTTACATTGAGAAACCCAATGGGGATTTGTATCAAGATGGGAAACTGATCTTACAGGTCTCAGCCCAGAGTGGGGAAATCCTAGAGAATGGTGAGATAGTGTTTCTCAAAGGTCAGGTCACGGCTACAGATCCCCGTAATGGTGCTGTGTTACGAGGTGATGAGTCTGAGTGGAAACCTAAGGAAGATTTGTTAGTTATCCGCAATAACGTTAAAGGTAATCACCCTAAACTACAAGCATCCGCAAAAGAAGGGCGTTACTTAAGTCGCACCCAGAATTTGGAATTAATTGGTCAAGTAGCAGCCATATCGAAAGACCCAAACTTGCAAATGAAAACGGAACGTTTGCTCTGGCAAATCGAACAACAGAAGGTAATTGGTAACAAAAGGATATTTATTGAGCGCTATAAAAATAAGGTAGTAACAGAACGAGTGGAAGCAGACAATTCTGAGGTAAACCTTAAGGCAAATATAGCAACTCTCAAGAAAAATGTGCAGTTGACTTCGGTTGAACCACCGGTCGTGATATCGAGTAATTCAGCAGTTTGGAATTTGAATGATAAAACTGTTGTGTCCGATCAGCCGGTTAGAATTGTTCACCAGCAGGAGAAAGTGATGGTAACAGCTAACAGGGGACGGGTAGATTTGGGCAAGAAAGTAGTTAGATTAACTGGAGGAGTACAAGGGGAGGGAAGCCGTAAGCAATCCAAACTATACGCTAATCAGCTAACTTGGGATATCCCCACCCAACAGATGGAAGCCTCAGGTAATGTAATATATGAACAAGTTTCACCCCAATTTAATACGACTGGTGATAAAGCAGTGGGTAACCTGGAAGCTCAAGATATTTTAGTAACTAGTGGTGTTGGGGAAAGAGTGGTAACAGAAATTATTCCTTGAGCGGGTTGAAAGTTGAAAGTTTAAGGTTAAAGGTTGAACGCGAACCCGTGGCCTTTTGGCCAAGGTTGACTATAACGTGACATACTCCCACACGCTCATCGAAGATTACAGTGTGGGCTTCTTACCAACTCCAGCCATCACTATCGGCTTTCGCCGACGCGGGGCGCGAACGGATACACGGGTTACTTTATTAACGACACGGG
>NZ_JAAHHE010000959.1:0-1135 GCF_010692525.1 Moorena sp. SIO3B2 | reverse complement strand
TGGCATTAGCCATTAGTATGACCATTTGTGCTGTAGGTTATGGTCTCGCTAGCTGGTTGGGTTTCAACAAAGGGGGAATTCTGGTAGAAACGGTTTTAATTGTGATGCTAGCGACACTATTCCCAAGCTATTTAGGTAGGATAACGGCTGCAGAAAAAATTGGCTATCTGCTGATGCAGGTATTTTTTGCTGTAATTGGTGCCAGCGCTAATGTAGAAATAGTGCTACGAGTGGGATCAGTTCTGTTTATTTTTGCTGGATTAATTCTCGCCATCCATTTGTTAGTCTTACTCGGAGTTGGGCGATTGTTGGGTTTAGATTTAGCTGAGTTAGTAATTGCGTCCAATGCTAATATGGGTGGGCCAACTACAGCAGCGGCTATGGCGACAGCACGGCAGTGGGATAAGCTAGTTACTCCAGCGATTCTTTGCGGTACTCTGGGTTATGCAGTAGCTACGTTTATTGGTGTCGGGTTAGGTAATTTTTTGCGGTCTTTGGGTTGATATAGCGCTACGCGCAAGTAAGAAGTCAGAAGTCAGAAGTCAGAAGTAAGCTATGACTAAGTTTCGGAGTTTAGGAGCGATGCAGAGGTGCGACCCGTGGCGAATTTAATTCGCCAACGGAAAACGCACCATTACGGTCTTGGGGGTTCCCCCCATGAGCGACTGCATCAAGACAATGTAAAACATCTGAATGCGTAGTGCTATATAGCAGTTTTCAATTGGGTGAGGTACTGACTAGGAGTGGATTTTAGGGACTTCGGAGCAGGGACTTCGGAGCAGGGAAGTCGGAAAAAATCCTGTGTACCTTAGCTCATGAAAAACGCTATATCGCATTTCCCTATGTTTTGGAAATATTTCCGGATCTAGGTAGACCCCGGTTGGATTCAGGAATAGTAGATGCACCTTGACTTATTCCTCAGCTACCCGCTGGGGTTTTTTTGATCTTGAACGTAGATATAGGGGAATTAACCAGAAGCAGAGGAAGTTGGGTAAATATACAGAAGTGTGTTTTACACCTGGGTAACGTTTACGTCGCCCACACCAACAAACATCACCCCATTGCTTGTCATGCCAGTGAGCATAGCAAACTCGCTATCTGTGTCTAAAACACCGATCAAATCGGGCTTACTGAA
>NZ_JAAHHE010000958.1:0-1136 GCF_010692525.1 Moorena sp. SIO3B2 | reverse complement strand
TGATATCCAGGGGGGGAACATCCTCCGGTTCCCCAATAACTAAAACGTTACATTGTTCATCCTCATAATCGGTTTGTTCATAACACCAGGTAAACCCAAAGGGCATTTCGCTCATAATTTTTTCCTCTTTGTGAATGGTTGTTTTGAGGAGGGAAGGAGATGAGGAGGTAAGGAGTTAGTATTTAGGAGGTAAGGAGTTTAGGAGTTGGGAGTTATAAGGGTGCATAATTAGCCCTATAAGGAAAGAATAAAATTGATTGTTTATTCTGTCTACTGTCTCCTGTATTCTGTCTCCTAACCTCCTAATCTCCTAACCTCCTAATCTCCTTATCTCCTAACCTCCTGTCTCCTTACCTTATTACCTCCTTACCTCCTTATCTACTTCTCTCCTCATCTCCTACTCCTTTGCTCGATTTTGTAGGCATAAGAATTCAGTAGCTTGCTCACTTCGTCCAATTTCTGCATTAGTCTAGTGCTGTCACCATAGTTAAGGTCTTTTGCCAAAATTAAGTAGTATCGGCATTCTTCCAATGAACTTTGGGCTATATTCAAAAACCGCAACTTATCAGGCAGAGTTTTTCTTCTAAAGCCCTCAGCTATGTTGGCTGGAACAGAAACAGAGGCGCGTCTCAACTGAGAAATTAATCCATAGGTTTCAGAGTTAGGAAAATTTTGACTAAAAGGGTAAATTAACAAAACGAATTCATGGGCTTTGCGCCAGACAATCAAGTCTTGAAAATTCTTAGCTGGTTGATTTACCATTATTTACTCCAAACTTAGGAGGTAAGGAGTTAGGAGGTAAGGAGATTAGGAGGTTAGGAGATAGGAGGTAGGAGATAGGAGGTAGGAAACAGAATAAACTTGATTCTTTCCTAACTATATGTGGCAAACTTAGGAGGTAAGGAGTTAGGAGGTTAGGAGATAAGGAGGTTAGGAGGTAAGGAGGTTAGGAGTTAGGAGGTTAGGAGACAGAACAAACTTGATTCTTTCCTAACTATATGTGGCAAACTTAGGAGGTAAGGAGGTTAGGAGTTAGGAGGTTAGGAGACAGAACAAACTTGATTCTTTCCTAACTATATGTGGCAAACTTAGGAGGTAAGGAGGTTAGGAGTTAGGAGGTTAGGAGACAGAACAAA
>NZ_JAAHHE010000957.1:0-1144 GCF_010692525.1 Moorena sp. SIO3B2 | reverse complement strand
TATTCTCTTAGATTGTCGCGCGGGCAGGATGCCAGTTTCATGCTTATTGTCGCGCGGGCAGGATGCCCACTCTACTTCTATGGATTTGAAGACTGAGGCAACAGGATCTCTTGTGCTTGTTTTATGATCGACTGCATCAAGAAAGAATCAAATCTTATTACTACTCCCTACTCCCTACTCCCTACTCCCTACTCCCTCCAAGCGCAAAAAATGCATATTTCCCCCTTCATCCCCTGCGACAATGGTGACATCATCTGGTGCAACGGCACAACAGTTGATCGCACTTTCTCCAGTAAACGTAGCAATAACTTCCCTAGTCTCGAAATCCCAGACTTGGAGTGTTTTATCGGAGGATGCAGAAATTACTAGCTTACCGTTGGATGTTACTTTGATCCGATTTATGGAGTCGGTATGACCTGTAAAGGTAAAGATTTCCTCTCGCTTTTCCAAATCCCAAATTTTGATAGTCTTATCTTTGGAGCCAGACACGACGTAGTTACCATCAGGGGTTACGGCGAGAGTATTGACTGAATCACCATGACCTTTAAGGGTGAAACATTCCTTTCTAGTTTCTAGATTCCAAAGTTTGATGGTTTTATCCTTGGAGCCAGAAACCAAATACTTACCATCTGGGGTGATAGCTAAACTAGTTATTTCATTGTCATGACCTTTGAGGACAAAACGTATTTTTTTGGTTTCGAGATGCCAAACTTCAATAGTGCTGTTAGTTGAACCAGCAATTACATAGTTGCCATCTGGGGTGATTGATAGAGTTGTTGCGGAATCATAAAATATGAAGGTTATTATATAATATAGTATTTTATCCAATACATAAAAAAATGCACTTAATAATAATAACAAAAATAAAAATACAAGCCAAAATGACAAGAAATATTTAATATATAAAAATAAAAAATATATAAAAATTGATAGGAAAACAATAGATATCAATAAAATTAAATAAAGATAATAATATTGATAAATTGACATTAAATCGAAATCGAAAATTCTCTTATTTTTACGGTAATTCCAGACAGTCAAAAATTGATAAGATGACGGTATTTGATTAGTTATACAAACCAACAAGTTATTGGATGCAATACCTAGCCCAATAATTTGATTGGTTTCAGAAGCTTGACTTAAT
>NZ_JAAHHE010000956.1:0-1144 GCF_010692525.1 Moorena sp. SIO3B2 | reverse complement strand
GGCGAAACTCATCCAAAAATTGTGGTTTATTGAGCCAAAACATCAATACCATGTCTCGCTCAAACAGGGATTCTCTACCGACATTCAGTCGTTTTAGCTCATTGATGCGACGAGGTATCTCCAACTGCTCAATCCCGAAGGCCATGATCAGAGGACGACTGGGAGCAGGAGTGTTGACAGAGGTCTCTTGATCAAGGGGATTAAGACGATAGAGAAAATTAATTAACGAATCCTGACTATAGAAAAAGTTGCGAACCTGAAACCCTTCCTCACTAAAGGCTTCTTGATTAACAACAGATGTAAACTGCTGCACCACCGGATGGTTGGGACCACTTTCGGGAGCAATAGCAAAAATAATGGTGGTGCCACTAGATAGTGCTAGAGTCGTGACTAAGCTATCCAGCTCATTATGGTCAGCAGGTGTCAATGGGTCAGGGGCTGTTGCCATGGGTGAGTATTGAGTGAGATAGTGCTGGGAATCGGGAATCGGGAATCGGGAATCGGGAATCGGGAATCGGGAATCGGGAATCGGGAATCGGGAATCGGGAATCGAAATGAGCTGCATCAAGACAGGGAATCAACGTCAAAGAAGACTGTACTCATAACTGCGACAAACGTTAGATAGCAATCTCATTGCTATGAGGTAGAAAATTTCGGGATTTTAGGGAACAGGGAACAGGGAACAGGGAACAGATAAGAGTAAATATGGAATAGCTATGCGCTGAATCAACACAGGGAATCAACGTCAAAAAATACTGTACCTCATAACTGCGATAAACGTTATAGTTCAGCATCAAAACAAATACAGCGTTTTTCATAACTATCAGGTACACAGGATTTTTTTCCTATTCCCGATTCCCGATTCCCGATTCCCGATTCCCTGTTCCTGAATTCTGACTCCCTTGCCACTGTTCCAACTCTTCAATAATAATCGGATGCACATCAAACCAGGTATGGTCACCGTAATACCCTAAGACATACTTATTTTGTAAAAGCTCATCACAAATCACAATGTTCCCTTGCTTGGGCAAATGATGGGTATTGGTAGTTAAGCGACCAGTTTCGTGAACAGTAGCCAATTCCGGAAAATGATAGTCGTTGATAGTATAGGCTTTGCGTTCTTCTTGAATCGCCTCCTTAGCAA
>NZ_JAAHHE010000955.1:0-1145 GCF_010692525.1 Moorena sp. SIO3B2 | reverse complement strand
CCTTGATTCTCAGGACTATCGCACTGTTTTATCAATATTGTTGATAATAATGCCTCCTGATTTATTCTTGCCCTTACCCTGGTTCTCTAAGGACGTTTCAGCGCTAGGGTTAAGCCGTCAGCGATCGGTACCAGACTAATAGTTACTCTTTGATCTTGTTGGATTTTCTGATTAAGAGCACGAATAGACTCGGTTCTATTATCTGTTATTTCCGGATCTGCTACCTTACCTAACCAGAGCACATTATCGATTAAAATTAGTCCACCTGGGCGAACTAATTCAAGGGAACGCTCATAGTAGCTATCATAGTTAGCTTTATCAGCATCAATGAAGGCAAAATCAAATGTACCACCTTGAAAGTCTGCTAGTAAACTGTCTAGAGTTTCCAATGCTGGTGCAATGTGGAGATCAATTTTTTCAGCCACTCCTGCCATTTGCCAGTAGCGACGAGCGATCGCAGTATACTCTTCACTAGTATCGCAAGCGACTACTTTACCATCTGGTGGTAATGCTAATGCTACTACTAGAGAACTATACCCTGTAAATACTCCTATATCCAGAGTTTTCTTTGCCTCCATTAGCTGTATCAGTAGTGCCATAAACTGCCCCTGTTCTGGGGCAATCTGCATTACACCCATAGGATGTTGTGCGGTTTCTTGTCTGAGTTGAGTCAAAATTTCCGCTTCTCGTAAAGAAACTGAGTGAAAGTACTCATAAAGCTTACCGTGGAGTCCAAATGTTGTACTAGACATCAGGGATTACTCTCAAATTTTTCATACACTGCTTTAATTATTATTGTTGACATAAATTGGTCAGTTAGGAAATTTGGGAACCTAAGAATACACGTTTAAGTGTGTTGAGTCGCTTCAGGGGCGACATCAGCTCTCAAAATCTGACTATATAAAGCTTTGATGCCAATGAGCTCATACTCGATACAGTCGCCAATTGACCCTCCTTTCATTGTCATGAAGATCCGGACCCTTATAACTACGTCCAAGGTCTGCCCAAAACAGCATGTATTTTTTTATACCTTATGGGCTGAAATTATTAGCCAGTATCGATGTCAGATTGCATGTCGCCCCCCCAGCAAGGATTTACTCTTTACCATACTCATCTCTAATCATTATTAACCCATCTTTTAAAGA
>NZ_JAAHHE010000954.1:0-1155 GCF_010692525.1 Moorena sp. SIO3B2 | reverse complement strand
ATGTATCCCCGCCCTAAAACATTGCTCGTCTGAACGACTCGCTCGTTTTTGAGGACGGGGTTTTATAGCTCCCTCAAGCTCCCTCATTTGATAAACAAGAGCGATGGTTCCCCTCTTGTTAAGGGGGGATCCTATCTCAACACCCTACAAGCTCTATGGTTCACTCCAACACCACCATCGACGAACAACTGCGCCCTTTTCCAGACCATACCCAATTGCCGGAATCTGATGGAACTTTTGTCAACAACTTTCAGGAACATCCCCAAAGTATTCTTCTGACTGACTCCATCGAGCCAGTCTTGCAAGAGCTTCACCCGGACAATCGCTATGCCATCGGTCAAGATTGTGGGATTTACTGGCGGGAGACCACCCCTCCTGAAAAAGGTGCAGAAGCCCCGGATTGGTTTTATGTGCCTGACGTGCCCCCCCGACTTGATGGCCAGATTAGACGCTCTTATGTGTTGTGGCGGGAATATATAACACCTCTGATTGCCCTAGAGTTTGCATCAGGTACAGGTGCGGAAGAACGGGATCGGACACCGTTACAAGCCGTAGATGGTACTGTTCAAAAACCAGGGAAATTCTGGGTATACGAAAAAATTCTTCGCATTCCCTACTACGGCATCTTTATGATTAATACCGGGGAGTTGGAAGTGTACCACTGGGAAGATGGCACCTACGAGCGCATGAGTCCCAACCAGCGCAACCACTATCCCATTAATCGAATGAATGTAGAACTAGGGGTATGGCAAGGCACCTATCTCGGTCTAGCCGAACAACCTTGGTTGCGATGGTGGGATCGAGAGGGAAATCTACTACTAACTGGCAAGGAGCGGGCAGCCTACGCTGAGGCTCAAGCCCAGCAGGAGCAACAAAAGCGGCAACAGTTGGTAGCACAATTGAAGGCTCTGAGTCCCGAACAACTTCAGGCTTTAGGAATTGATGCGGCACTTTTGGAGTAGGGAATCGGGAATCGGGAGTCGGGAATCGGGAATCGGGAATCGGGAATCGGGAGAGGCGTAGGGTGCGTTAGGGGCGGGCTTGCCGTTATTTGTGGCCTCAACGCCCGGGTTGAGATAGTCCGCCCCGTAACGCACCACCTGGGGAGTGTGCAGAGAGCTGGATGGGATTGACCTTTGGTCACGCGGGGCGCGT
>NZ_JAAHHE010000953.1:0-1156 GCF_010692525.1 Moorena sp. SIO3B2 | reverse complement strand
GGGCGCTCTTTTTAATCGCGGGTGTTTTGCCCAGCCGCAACCTCAAGGAACTGCAACATCAGCCGATTAATACCCAAATCTGGATTGCCCTGGCTATAGCTAGCTTCTCAATTTCCGGCTTTCCCTTGTTGTCTGGTTTTGGGGCGAAGGTGTTAACCATGAAGAATCTAGTGCCCTGGCAAGTTATCGGTATGAATATTGCTGCCCTAGGAACAGCCATATCCTTTGCTAAATTCATCTTTCTGCCCCATGGGGATGGCAGCCAAGGGCAGGTAAAGGTCGGTTTTTGGTTAGCGATGATACTGTTGCTCGGTGGGCTGATTGCTGCCAATGGTGTGTACTACCAAGCATATAATTTTGCCAATATTATCAAACCCCTGGCAACCATTGGTCTGGGATGGTTGGCATATTTTTTGATTTTCAAACGATCTGTACTCAAGCTACCCCGTGTGCTTGAGGAATTTGACCATCTCATTGGGGTGATGAGTTTAATGTTAGTCTTATTGTTCTGGATGGTGTTTGCATGATTGGGCATCTAAATCTAATCTTACGACTGGTTATCTGGTTTTTGCTCACTGCCAATCTGAGTCCGTCAAATATCATGATTGGGATTGCGATCGCATTCCTATTACCAGGACGCCCCAAAACCCCAGAAGCCTTAAAGGATTGGCTGCGGGTGCTGGGTGAAGTGATAGTGGCGATTCCCCAGGCATATATTGAGGCATTTGAAATCATGCTCCGTCCCCATAACCACGAAGATGTGATCATGGAAGGAGTCAAACCCCAACGGACCCCTGGGCTAATATTCCTGGATATATTCCTGATCACCTTTACACCAAAAACCATTGTGTTGAAATACCACAAAGATGGCAGGTACGAAGTACACCGGGTTCGACGGAGGAAAAATCGATGACACTAATCCTGATTGCCATGATTCTGGCTTTGCTCATCCCCATTTATGAGGCTTGGCAAGATGATGATATTTGGCAAAAAATGTTGGCATTTGCCAGTATTGCCACCAAAACATCCATCATGATCCTAGTGGTATCTGTTTTGCGCGATGATTGGATGATCGGTGTTGTCGGGGTGATCATCCTGAGTGTGGGGAATGCTGGATTAATGCTACTGGCACATGTAATTAAACGAGTCAATAACC
>NZ_JAAHHE010000952.1:0-1157 GCF_010692525.1 Moorena sp. SIO3B2 | reverse complement strand
CTTTCAAGGAAGCCCTAGACCATCCTTTAGTTAACATTTTGGTAGCTACCATTGAGGGATGGGGGGAGGCTTAGGGGTAAGCTATCAGTTATCAGCTATCAGTTATCAGCTATCAGCTATCAGTTATTAGTTATCAGTAAGCTCTTGTAGGGTGCGAAGCATCAAATGTAACGCACCAAATTAAGATTGATACGGTCTACCCTAGGGTTAACCACCCAAAAACTTCCTCAACTGTTAGTTCTAACTCTACTCCATTGAGAATCGGTAACGTAGACGTTGCTGAAAGAATTTCCAATCGTTGAGTCTGATCGATCACGATAATACTTTCTTCTTCCGGATCAATTAACCATCCTAGTTCAGTTCCGTGACGCAAACAGTGGATCAGGTTGCTCAGGACTTTGGTTTGTCTTTGGTCTGGGGAAAGAATTTCGATTGCCCAATCTGGAGATATTTCAAAGCGGTTGGCAATTTTGCCAGTTGGTTCAATGGGGATGTTTTCCCAACGAAAGACTGTGATGTCGGGAATAATTGATTGACCCCCAAAGGTACAGCGCAGTTCGGGGAAAGCCTTGGCAATTTTGTTGGGATTAGCGACTCGATTGATAGCTTGACACAACTCAATCTGAAGCAGACTATGTTGGCCTTGTGGCATGGGCTTAATCACGATTTCCCCATTAATAAATTCTGATCGGGGTTTGGTTTCTGGGAGTTTGAGGAACTCCTCTAAGGTTAGGGGTGGAGTGGCAGTGGTCATATATAGCGGTTTTGAATTAGGTGAGGTACTTTTTTTTAGGGAGCAGGGAGCAGGCAAGAGGCAAGAGGCAAGAGGCAATAGAAAAAAAAATTGTTTACCTCGTACCTATGAAAAACGCTATAGTTTCTATGTTTATTGAGATGGTGCGTTACATTATAGTAACTTACCCTACAAGATTGCTATGGTGGGCAGTGGGTACCAACGGGCTTTGTCACCTGATCTGATCGGTATCAAGCACTGCCCACCCTACGTGAACTACCTCCCGTTAATTAGCTGACGGCTGATAGCTGTTCGCGCAGCACCTCAAGTAGCGCATATGCTTACATACAACCTAGAGGGGCGCTTGTCGCCCCTCTAGGAATAAATTAGATTAAATTAGAGTAAAATAAGATTTTTTTTGACA
>NZ_JAAHHE010000951.1:0-1159 GCF_010692525.1 Moorena sp. SIO3B2 | reverse complement strand
GGTTATTGACTCGTTTAATTACATGTGCCAGTAGCATTAATCCAGCATTCCCCACACTCAGGATGATCACCCCGACAACACCGATCATCCAATCATCGCGCAAAACAGATACCACTAGGATCATGATCGATGTTTTGGTGGCAATACTGGCAAATGCCAACATTTTTTGCCAAATATCATCATCTTGCCAAGCCTCATAAATGGGGATGAGCAGAGCCAGAATCATGGCAATCAGGATCAGTGTCATCGCTTTCTCCTCCGTCTAACCCGGTGTACTTCGTACCTGCCATCTTGGTGGTATTTCAACACAATGGTTTTTGGTGTAAAGGTGATCAGGAATATATCCAGGAATATTAGCCCAGGGGTCCGTTGGGGTTTGACTCCTTCCATGATCACATCTTCGTGCTTATGGGGACGGAGCATGATTTCAAATGCCTCAATATATGCCTGGGGAATCGCCACTATCACTTCACCGAGCACCCGGAGCCAATCCTTTAAGGCTTCTGGGGTTTTGGGGCGTCCTGGTAATAGGAATGCGATCGCAATGCCAATGATGATATTTGACGGACTCAGATTGGCAGTCAGCAAAAACCAGATAACCAGTCGTAAGATTAGATTTAGATGCCCAATCATGGTTGAAACACCATCCAGAACAGTAGGATTAACATCAGACTCATCATCCCAATGAGATGGTCAAATTCTTCAAGCACACGGGGCAGCTTGATTACAGATCGTTTGAAAATCAACAAATATGCCAACCACCCAAGGGCAATGGTTGCCAGGGGTTTGATAATATTGGCATAATTATATGCTTGGTAATACACACCATTGACGGCAATCAGCCCACCGAGCAACAGTATCATCGCTAACCAAAAACCGACCTTTACCTGCCCTTGGCTGCCATCCCCATGGGGCAGAAAAATGAATTTAGCAAAGGATATTGCTGTTCCTACGGCAGCAATATTCATACCGATAACTTGCCAGGGCACTAGATTCTTCATGGTCAACACCTTCGCCCCAAAGCCTGACAATAAGGGAAAGCCGGAAATTGAGAAGCTAGCTATAGCCAGGGCAATCCAGATTTGGGTATTAATCGGCTGATGTTGCAGTTCCTTGAGGTTGCGGCTGGGCAAAACACCCGCGATTAAAAAGAGCGCCC
>NZ_JAAHHE010000950.1:0-1162 GCF_010692525.1 Moorena sp. SIO3B2 | reverse complement strand
ATGTATCCCCGCCCTAAAACATTGCTCGTCTGAACGACTCGCTCGTTTTTGAGGACGGGGTTTTATAGCTCCCTCAAGCTCCCTCATTTGATAAACAAGAGCGATGGTTCCCCTCTTGTTAAGGGGGCATCCCATCTCAACACCCTACAAGCTCTATGGTTCACTCCAACACCACCATCGACGAACAACTGCGCCCGTTTCCAGACCATACCCAACTGCCGGAATCTGATGGAACCTTTGTGAAAAATTTTCAGGAACATCCCCAAAGCATTCTTCTGACTGACTCCATCGAGCCAGTTTTGCAGGAGCTTCACCCTGACAATCGCTATGCCATCGGTCAAGATTGTGGGATTTACTGGCGAGAGACTAACCCCCCGGAAAAAGGTGCAGAAGCCCCGGATTGGTTTTATGTGCCTGATGTGCCCCCCCGACTTGATGGCCAGATTAGACGCTCTTATGTGTTGTGGCGGGAATATATAACACCTCTGATTGCCCTAGAGTTTGCATCGGGGACCGGTGCGGAAGAACGGGATAGAACACCGTTACAAGCCGTAGATGGTACTGTTCAAAAACCCGGGAAATTCTGGGTATACGAAAAAATTATCCGCATTCCCTACTACGGCATCTTTATGATCAATACCGGGGAGTTGGAAGTTTACCACTGGGAAGATGGCACCTACGAGCGCCTGAGTCCTAACGAGCGCAACCACTATCCCATTAATCGCATGAATGTAGAACTAGGGGTATGGCAAGGCACGTATCTCGGTTTAGCTGAACAACCTTGGTTGCGATGGTGGGATCGACAGGGAAATCTACTACTGACTGGCCAGGAGCGGGCAACCTACGCTGAGGCTCAAGTCCAGCAGGAGCAACAAAAGCGGCAACAGTTGGTGGCACAATTGAAGGCTCTTAGTCCGGAACAACTTCAGGAACTAGGAATTGATGTGGGACTTTTGGAGTAGGGAATCGGGAATCGGGAATCGGGAATCGGGAATCGGGAATCGGGAATCGGGAATCGGGAGAGGCGTAGGGTGTGTTAGGGGCGGGCTTGCCGTTATTTGTGGCCTCAACGCCCGGGTTGAGATAGTCCGCCCCGTAACGCACCACCTGGGGAGTGTGCAGAGAGCTGGATGGGATTGACCTTTGGTCACGCGGGGCGCGT